>JACOMV010000264.1 GCA_014324065.1 Hormoscilla sp. SP12CHS1
ACCGCCTCGCGATTATCCTCAATGTATGACAAAGCCGCGTTCATTTCCGACTCGGTCAGCCAGAGAAGATCGATAATCAACTGGGGTGAATAATCATCCTTCAAGTAGTCCATCACGTCGTACAGGGTAATGCCCTTACCTGCGATGGTGAGTCCTATTTCCGTGCGGACGATCGCCGCCTGCTTTGCATCATTCATGTCTGTCATTTCCTGCAATTTTTATCTGTTTTTTGATTTACAAAGGGTAAGGTGGGCGATGCCCACCCTACTTTTATTATACTTATGCACCCCCGCGCAATTTATCAAGCACGCTGCGGTCTTCTAAAGTAGAAGTATCCCCAGCAATTTCTTGACCGCCAGCTAGCGATCGCAGCAACCGGCGCATAATTTTCCCAGAACGAGTTTTGGGCAAAGCATCAGTAAAGCGAATTTCTCCCGGACGGGCGATCGCGCCTATTTCCTGGACCACATGCTGCTTGAGTTCGTCCTTGAGTTGGTCGCTAGCATTTTGACTGCCTTCCAAGGTAACAAAAGCCACAACATCTTCCCCTTTAACTGGGTCGGGCTTACTCACCACAGCAGCTTCTGCTACTGCTGGGTGAGACACCAAAGCGGACTCAATTTCCATCGTGCCCAAACGGTGTCCTGCCACATTAATTACATCATCAACGCGACCCATCACCCAGAAATAACCATCTTCATCCCGACGGGCACCATCCCCAGCAAAATATAAATACTGCCCATCTTTGGGCGCAATATGTTCCCAATAGGTGCGACGGAAGCGATCTGGGTCGCCATAAACAGTGCGCATCATGCTGGGCCAGGGATGGCGAATCACCAAATAACCGCCTTGATTATCTGCTACTGGGTTGCCTTCCAGATCCACTACATCTGCGATAATGCCAGGGAAAGGAAGAGTCGCAGAACCAGGTTTTGTCGGCGTTGCGGCCGGTAGAGGAGTTAGCATAAACCCGCCAGTTTCTGTTTGCCACCAAGTATCCACGATCGGGCAGCGTTCTCCACCAATAATGCGATGATACCAGATCCAAGCTTCTGGGTTAATGGGTTCGCCCACAGTGCCCAGCAAGCGCAGGGAGGAAAGATTTCGGGATAAGAGATGATGTTCTCCCATCTTAATAAATGCCCGAATGGCTGTGGGTGCAGTATAGAAAATATTCACGCCGTATTTTTCGACTACATCCCACAAGCAACCAGGGTTAGAAGGACGGGGGGCACCTTCATACATCAGGGAGGTAGCGCCATTGGAAAGGGGACCGTAGACAATATAACTATGTCCTGTAATCCAACCCACATCAGCAGTACACCAATAGACATCCGTATCCTGAATGTCAAAAGCCCATTTTAGGGTCATGTGAGTGTAGAGGTTGTAGCCTCCAGTGGTGTGGACGACACCTTTGGGCTTGCCCGTAGTCCCGGAAGTGTAGAGAATGAAAAGCATATCTTCGCTGTCCATCGGTTCGGCGGGACAGTCAGGGGAAGCAGTAGCTTGCAAGTCATGCCACCAGTGGTCGCGTCCGGGTTCCATCTTAATCTCTTGGGCGGTGCGCTTGACTACCAAAACGTTTTCTACTGAGGGGGCACCGTCATTGGCCAAAGCTTTGTCTACTTGCACCTTTAAAGGCACGATCGCATCTTTGCGCCAACCGCCATCCGCAGTCACGACCAATTTGGCTTCTGCATCTACCAGCCGGTCCTTGAGGGCTTCGGCGCTAAAACCGCCAAAAACTACCGTGTGGGGTGCGCCAATGCGGGCACAGGCTAGCATGGCGATCGCGGCTTCGGGAATCATGGGCATGTATATCCCCACCCGATCGCCCTTTTGCACCCCCAACTGCTTGAAGACATTAGCCATTTGGCAGACTTCCCGATGCAGCTGGGCATAGGTAAGAGTGCGGGAGTCTCCCGGTTCCCCTTCCCAAATCAGGGCCGCCTTATTCCGGCGCCAAGTGGTCAGATGCCTGTCAAGGCAATTGTAAGAAATATTCATCTTGCCGCCCACGAACCACTTCACAAAGGGCGGTTGCCAATCTAGGACCTGAGTCCATTTTTCGAACCAATGCAACTCTTGTGCGGCCAAGTCCGCCCAAAACCCTTGGGGGTCAGCTTTCGCTTGCTCGTACAGTTGCTTGTACTGCTCCAGGCTTTTGATGTGAGCATTTTCCGAGAACCCAGCGGGGGGCTGGAATAGGCGTTTTTCCTTCAGAATCGATTCTATTGTCGGCCTTTTCATGCTCTGTATCTCGATAAGGACATAAACTATTGTTAACCCAGAGACGTCCAAAAACATCAATAATTGTTCGTAGTAAGCACTTTAGTGCTTCCGGTCGTTCGTAGTAAGCACTTTAGTGCTTCCGGTCGTTCGTAGTAAGCACTTTAGTGCTTTCCAGGCGCTTTCGCGCCTAGAGTGAGTCTGGGTCAATATTCAGCTCGCGCAGTTTTGCTGCTAACCGTTCAACTCGTTGTTGGGCTGCGGCTGCTTTCTCATCAGGAGTCAAAATCAATTCACCATCAGCCGTAAACCACCGTAACCACAGTCGGTCAATACCTTCATAACTTCCTCGCCACAAGCCTAAACTCAGTTTCAGTTGGGGAATGAGGAAACGCCCATTACTCAGCGGCGCTGGTTTGTATCGATCGCCCACCAGATGAAATGTCTGAAGTTCATTCGTATAGCGAGTGAAAACAATGTAGTAAGGAACGCGCAGAATTTGCTCGTACACTTCCCACTTGGTCGGTGGGTTTCCCGGTTGGCGCACAGTGCTCTCCTTTCCGTACTCGCTCAAGCGCTCGTACTCCAGGATGCGTTGTCCTAAATCTTCATTTTCCGTGCTGGGTGACAACAGCTCAACTATGACAAATGGACTGACCAGTTCTTGCCACATCACATAGCTATCTCGCATATCATGACCGTCGTAGAGTCGTTCCACTCCCACTACCGCAAACCAATCAGGACGTTTGTACCAATTGAGATTGCGGCGATCATAGTAAATGTTGAGGTCAGTTCCCACAAACACTTGCTCCAAGATAAAATTCCCAGGTAGGAAAGTGCATCGCAACAGAAATGACTGTAGCCCGTGATATTCATCTGGCATTCTAATCTCCTCTGGGTCTTCACTAGGCAGGTCATACATCGTCGGCAAAGTCTGCCGAGGTGAAAGAGGTGGATTGGATAAGGGCGGTAGCGGAGGGTTCCCGGAGCGTGTTGCTAGTTCATTCATTGCCAATCTCCTACTAGGGGTTCTTCTCTATTATATCATTTGTCTAACGGATGGAGCGCGATCGCTCTATTCTTATATCAACAATAACACAATTTGCAAATATACGATCGAATCCTAGTATAACCTGAAATGGAGGATTGTTCATGATTTCCGATCCAGAAAAGCTAGCAGAACAGATAGCAGAACAGGCAGCACGCTATAACAAAATCAGTTGTATTTGGGAGGATGTTACAGAAAAATGGAAACAGATATTGCACCAACCAATTGACAAAGAAACTGCAAAGTCAGCAGTCAAGCAGTTGTATCAGTTAGCGGAACGCACAGGGCTACGCCAACTTTCGAGTTCGTCCCTAGCCGGATGGCGGCAATAAATTTAGCCAATAAACAGTTCTCCCTCAAACTTGGCGTTCTGAATGGTTATTATCAGAGGAAAACGCGGAACTCCGACGAATGCTAATTCAGCAAATTGGCTACGAAAAAATTTGCCAAGAGTTGCAAGCAGTGTCAATTGATTCTTGGCAGGAATACAAACTTATAAAAATTGACGCAGATGTCGATGAAGAACAGATATATCTGTTAAAAATGAATTGTCCGAGTACCGGAAAAATTCATGCCTTGCGCGTTGGGACTGACTTGCAAACTGCCAGAGAAGCGATCGGGTGGATAAATTGGGGCATCCAGAAAAAATTGCCGTGCAGATTTAAATTATTAAAGAAGTTGGTTGTTGCGCTTTAGCGCAAACCGCGCGCAACAACCGAACATGATATTAGTCGGTTTTAACCGACTCCTATCGCGGGGGTTTTAACCCCCGGCAGGATAACAACGTAGCGAACCAATTTGGGAACTATTAACGATACTTGCGAATAGGAGTTCCACAAGGATAGGTGGCTACGGGTTCGGGCACGGTCTCGCCAACATTCACCAGTGGCTTTTCTGTAGATTTAATCTTAGCAGCTTGATAGTCTTGGCGCAGTTTGGCCATCATAGCTGGAAGCCGATCGTACAGTCGCTTCAGGGGACGGGGCGCAGATTTTTTCATCACATAGGCAGTCAAGATCGGGAGGGCGATCGTGCTATCGGTGTAGCAGACAATGGTGCTGGGTAATTCATCGGGGTCAACTTTACCCCAACTGACCGCTTCGCTGGGTGTGGCACCAGATAAACCCCCTGTATCTGGACGGGCATCGGTAATTTGGATAAAATAATCGTGACCCCGTTCTTCCAGTCCCAAGACTTCATGCAGTTGGGGTTGAGTTTGCAGCAGGAAGTTTTTGGGAGAACCGCCGCCGATAATCACTGCGGCACTTTTGCCTTCGATGCCAGGAATGCCAGCAGCACGAGCCCCGTAGGCGATCGCCGCTGTTTCATTCACATCGATGGACGGATCGATGAATAACTGAGAAGCTTCCAGGGCCATTGCTGCCACATTCATGCCAATGGAACTATCCCCAGGAGAAGAAGTGTAGATCGGCAGACCGCATTCATAGGCCGTAGCCAACAGGCAAGAATTCTGAATTCCCAAGCGCTTTTCAATCTCCCAGACATACTTACCCAGCAGGTAGTGAAACTCCGCTGTACCCATCCGCTTCTGAAACACGGGTGCCCGTAAAATCTCCCGAATGAACGCATCCGTTTCCAGCAGCACGTCGTAGTCAAACACAATATCGTAAATGCGAATGCGTCTCTCTTGGCGCAGCTTCACATCATCCACAAACGGACTACTCGCATAGAGACTCATTCCCAACCCGTAATGCAGGTCGTGATACAGATTTGCACCAGTGCTGATTATCCAGTCAATGAAACCGTGGCGCACTAGGGGTGCGAGAATACCCACGCCAAAACCCGCTGGTGTCATGGCACCAGACAGACTCACGCCGACAGTCACGCCCTCTTGCATCACCTCTCGACTCAGTAGCTGACAGATTTCCCGCAGACGCGCCGAATTGTAAGCCGTGAAATAGCCGTCGATTAAATCAACGACAGTAATTTCATTGGGCATGGGGGCGGGTGCGATTTTGTGGTTGAGCAATTGTGACATTTTGATACTCCCAGAAACGCGAACAGCATAAAAGACAGCAAACGTACATTCCACAAATAGCTAAATCATGGCTTTTCCGGGACTTTGCCCCAAAAGCCGCATGAAATCGAGCCATTGAAGCAAGACTCACTAAAAGTACGTCTGCATCAACAGCCGATATTTCTTGCCAGTAAGCTATGAACTGGCTATGTTGAAAATTTCTACTCTTAGTAGATGCACCCTCAGAACTTGACCGACCCAGTTCGCGGATCCAGCAGGTAACGGGAAATAGCGAATCTTCACTTGCAGGTCGGTCAGCTCATACTAGGCGCTTCACAGCGATCGGTCCAAGACAGCCCCGGATCGCACTGGCGCTTGCGCTTCAATTTCATTTCCAGATACCAAAGACCTCTCCAAGGGTATCCAGTTAAAGCTGGGAAGTCCAATTCTGTTTTGTCCCACCTAATATCACTACGAGCATTTTCACTTTAACACGGGTGTGGTCAAAACCAGTTGGTAAAGAAAAGGTCATATCTGACTATTTCACCGGTTGATAAGCGGCTCCCGCCTGGTTTTATAATACAAAGCATTATGTATAATACTAAAGTTAGTATTACGTGCGCTACGATGTAATCTGCCAGGGCGGCTGGTTTTATAGTATAAGATTATGTATAATACTAAAGTTAGTATTACGTGCGCTACGATGTAATCTGCCAGGGCGGCCTGGTTTGACAATACAAAGTATTATATAATACTAAAATTAGTATTACGTGCGCTACGATGCAATCTGCCAGGGCGGCCTGGTTTGACAATACAAAGTATTAAGTAGTTGGACAAAATTAATTGCACAAAACAAAATTTGTTATACTAGATATAGCTACTTGTACATGTAGCAGATTTTTGTCAAACTAACGGGGAGTCGGTTTTCATGCTCTGCTGGTAATCTTTTGACATAATATGACTAACCTTTAGGAGAAATTAAGAATGATTTTAATGCGCGAAATAAATGAGCTTTCTGCAA
>JACOMV010000265.1:0-5783 GCA_014324065.1 Hormoscilla sp. SP12CHS1
TGATAAGCAGTGACTACTTTTTGTCTAAGGTCCAGAGAGTAACGTCCCATAGCTGAATTGGGTCTGCATTGAGTATAGCCCTAGTTTAGCACAAAAATGTTCTACTTGTTTCCTGAACAAGCTGTATAGATCAATGATTTTCTCCCCTCTCCCTGCTCCCTGCTCTCATTTCTCCTCTCTCATTGATTTGTGGTAGTTCTGGAATTCTGGGGCCATGCACCCGGCTATCAACTACTTATGACCACACCCAACTGGGAGTGGTAAGATAGAGGGGCGATCGGACGTGAGAGTGGGGGAGTGGCAGGAAGTGGGGGTGATGGGACCGGTCCAGGGTATGGTTGAGGGGGTATTTTGCCGGTAGGGCCCCGTGGATTGCATAAAATAGATCTGCTGCTATAGAATATATGATGTAGAATGTTGATATCCTGGAACTGGGAAAAATAATTGGGCTACTATCTAGCAACTGTCCGCCAGATGCCTAGACCCTCATGTCCGGTTGGTACCAGATGCAAGGGGGTTTGACGTGGGTGTGGTTTATATAGGCGATCGCAATGTTGGCAAAACTCACCTGGCGGTGGAGTTGGCCAAACCTCCTGGCAACTTTGTCAGCGTTTCTCTTCTCAATCAAAGTTACGAGGATCTTAGAGATATCCTGCTTGAGTTAGATGGTACAGCTAGACAAACGAAAACAATTGATACCCGTTTCCTGGATGTACAGGTGCGGTTACCTGCTGGCGCGAGTCAGATTCCTGTAGACTGGATAGATCCTCCTGGTGAGATCTTCCGCAAGTCATGGCAGTCGAGTCCGAGTCATACTGACGAATGGAATAACTTCTTGAAGAGGGTCCGCCAAAGTGACGGTATTCTCCTGATCCTTGCACCCTATCGGGAAATTGTGAAATCAGATCCTGACGTGAACTATGATGAGTACGTCACGCAACAGCAGTGGTGCAATCGGTTTGACCGGTGGGTAGATTTTTTTCGGAACGATTGTCCCAAGGCACGACAGATTGTGATTTGCTTGAATAAAGCTGACCTGATTAATTGTGACCTCGACCAGGAAGCATCAAAGCTTGCTTACGACCCTTATGACTCGAAGATGAACTGGTTTGGCCGCCATAACTATGTAATGACTCGCTACTTCAGACCGGTACTGGAGCAGATAGGCCAAATAAATAGCAGTCGATCGGGCTTATCAGTCCGCTGTTTTATCACCAGTATCCATAACCGGACTTTACTGGAACTGCCCTGGATATATTTGGCTAGCTACTTAGCAACCTAACTCAGGGAGGGAAAATGGGCAACATATGTGTGATTGGGCCAAGGAAATCGGGAAAAACTACCTATTTAGCAGCTTTGGCCTATTTGTCGGAGAAGGATAATCAAAATTATCAAATTACCGGAATCACAAATGATGCTAAAAAGTTGGGCGACCAAGCTCAAACTATTATTCTACAGGGTGCCAACATGCAACCAACTGAAATTGATGGGGTGAAAATTAAATCAGTTTTTGATTTACCCTTGTATTCTTTTAAGCTAGAAATTAAGCGCAGGTGGCTACCGAAGAAAGAGGATATAGATTTGGTATTTCGGGACTATCCGGGTGAAATATTTGACGAGCTAGCATCGGGGATATATAAGCCGGTGCATCAAGAATTCATTGATGAGTGTTTTGTCAAAGATGTTGTCGGCTGTTTGCTACTGCTGCACAGATGGGATAGAGGTGGCGATCGATTCTATAGTCAGCTCATGAACAGATTTATTGATTTAATGGATGATAGAGACAGAAGTTTGGACTTGCGACTGGCTGTGGCGATGAGTAAATGCGAGAGAGGTGAACTATGGCCTGGTAGACTTGACCCAGAAATAGATATATTTAAGGTACATTTGCCCAGAACGACAAGCATTCTGCGGAACAAGATGCCGCCGCAAAACTTGCGATTTTATGCTATATCTCCTTTTGGAGTCCTAAAACGCAACGACCCGCGTCCCAACCGCCTGGATGAGCTGGGAAGCGAGCACTCAGTTTTGAGGCAAACGTCGGAGTGGGCTCCATACGGGATGATTTCACCGCTATATTGGTTGAGTAAAGGCAAGAGGATGTAATCTGGTGTTTAAAGACCTGTTTAGCCAGGAAAGTGGTCAGTCTCAAGACATATCTGGGGATATACGGGTAGTAGGCGATCGCCTATCGGGCAAAACTACCTATCTGGCAGCTCTGGCTCGCTGGCCAAAAGCTGGCTCCTCTAGTCTTGTGGAAGCGGTGACGGCCTCTAACAAAAACGGGGAAGACTTGATCGGAATGGCTCAGAATATCCTGGAGCAAGGGGAGGAACTAGAACCAACTGGGTTACCTGACGAAGTTCTGGAGATGAAAAATTACGGTTTGAGAATTGTCCTGAGAAAGCAGTCGGGCGCTCAGAACTCGGTGGTGAATCTGGATCTGATCTGCAAGGATTATGCAGGAGAATTTTTTAGTGACTTACTCAACCAATCGGGTGTACAATTACAGGAGTATATACAGGATTGTTCCCTGGCAACGGGGATGATGTTGATGATTGACGGCACGGCCCACAGACAGGACTTTCAGTATGTCAGGGGTATTGATAAACTTATGTTAGCTCTAGATCGCGCGGACGATCAAGCTAGAAAGCGTAGAATTGCTATGGTATTGACTAAGTGCGAATTGGCAGACTTGTGGATCAACCGGCACAGGCCAAGATGGCTAGCTTCAGCTCGCTTCCCAAAACTATGTGAAAAGTTGAACAGTTGGCAGCGATTTGGAGCATGGGAGGTAGACTATTTCTCAGTATCGGCTTTTGGAGTGCTGGGGAATCGGTTTCCCAGACCGAATTATAAGCAGATAGATCGCAATCGCCAGGCCGTGGCAGCGGTGCTGGAAGACCCCAAAAGATGGCGACCCTTTGGCTTGGTCTCCCCTATATACTGGCTTTGTACGGGAGTACGCAATACAGAATTAGACAAGGATGGAAATTCACGAATTTAGCACCGGTATAAATGCAGAGCGGTTATCTGACGGGGGATGGCGATCGCGGGGTTTCAGGGTAGGGGAGTACATGAACTTAACCCTTCCCGATATCCCTAATGTTGTTAAGCGAGCTATTGCCAACAAGAGGTTCGAGGTTTTCAAGGATCGCCACAGTCAAGAGCCAAGTTTTGTTGGTTGGGTATTACCTAGCACGGAGAATGAAGAGGATGATTGGTCAGTTGTGACAGTAGTGACTTCCGGACAGGACGAGGGGGGTCGCTCGACATCTTTCTATCGTTACTTCCTGTGCGAGGGACGCGATAGCCTCTGGAAAATCCTGGCTTGGATGGAGCATTACCAGCAAAAATCTGGTGGAAAATGGCCTGTTTTCGACCCGTTTGCCTCTAAACAGCTCGGAGAGTCTCATCAATGGAATGTCAATGCTAAACCCAAATTAAAATTGCCAGATGATTGGCAGAGCTTTCTGAATGAAAATGATACACCTGTGATATTAAGTCTAGGGTATGCATCTGATTTACAAATGATTAACGCAATGGCTGAGGTGAAAGCCAATGGCGAACAAGTATCATGGGCGTACAATGTTGAGGTAATTGAGCATCCAGAACAATTTACAATTATTCAGGCGGCTAATGAACAATCATATCAGAGTTTGATGCAGAAGCGACAGAGTCAAGCTAATAATGCCAGATTGATGCCGCTGTCGGTGGATGAAGCGGCGATCAAAACAGCAATCAACGGTTTGATCGGTGGTTCACAGGTGAGGGATGAATGGATTCAAAGTATATTGGCTACGTTAGAGGGAAATCAACTAACTGTAGAACAATGGGAAGCCGTTTTTGACGATCAGGGTGCAGGAATGGCTATCAAGAGGGGAAGCGCAGATCGTCGAATGGGTAGGCTCTTAACCCTCAGAGCGTTTGTGCTGCCAGAGACTTTGCCAGAGTTTCTGGAATGGTTGAAGATTCAGGGGAAGAAAAATAAAGAAACCTCGCAGCAACAAGTGTCCATCGATTTCCAGTATCAACTGAAAAATAAATTAAATAAGTTTGAACAACATTTTACTGAGGGAATTAACAAAGTACTTAAAGCTCTCATTATTGAACAAAGTATACCAGCAACAGCGGCTGTTTGGTTGTTGACTGAAACGGGAAGTATTTGGGCACCGTATCGCTACAGGCTAATGGAAAATGTTCGGACAGATTTAAATACAATCAATAATTCGTTTAGTAGTAACAATAGACAGCCAGAACCACAAAGATTAAGGTGTGAAAAAGATATATGGGGTAATTTATGTGTATGCTGGAATAACTACTCTTATCGTTCGGTCCGATATAAACCTTTTGCAGAGTTATTTGCCCAGTTAGGTAAATCAGGGTCGATAAATGAGCCATCCGCTGCTTATGAATTATCGGCATACTTTTACCAAGTGAGTGAGGGAAAAGTGCCAACAGAAATATTTAAGGGAGCCTTACCAAGGGAAGGCTCTGATGAAGGTACTATTTTAGGGCTAAAAGTGGAAAGAAAGATTCCGTTACCAGAAAATGCGGGGAGGTTTGTCAAAAGCAATGCACTGTGTATAGGGATTATGTTTATGAGCTGGTCTGGAATGATGTTAGTATTAGGCTATAAATACGGATTTGAAAAGGGATTGGCTAAAGGTAGCGTTGGGCAGCAGACATCAGAAAATTATAGAATCACAGGGGAAAAGAAGAGGAGAGCACTGGAAAAATTTCCGAAAACCGTTGAAGAGATTGAGAATATCGTATCTGAACTGACCAGGCTGAAAGATCAAGGAACAGAAACAGAGCCGTCACGGGATTACATCATAAAAGAGATTAAAAATACTCTGGTTGTCAATGAAGAGGAGAGTGAAGAACTTGACTATAAAAAAGCTACTTCGACGGGTTTGTTGGGGTTAGTAGTAGACTGGTGGTCTGGAGAAATAGCAGCGGCTCAAGAGAAATGGGTGGAAGCTATATATATATATCAGAAAAGCAAGCAAAAGTTGTCAGCTAATGGATACATAGAACCGGGCAAGGAGACGGCTAAATCATTAAAGTGTGACGTGGCTAACTCCCTAGAGTTGACACCCATAGAGATTTGTCGGCAGCAGAATGAGAGGCGGCAAAATACTCAGCAAAATGTAACTGCAATGACAGAGAAGCAAAAGCAGGAAGCAAAGGCGGCATTTCTAAAGAGAACTTACCCTGCTATCACTCAAATACTGACTGAGTTGCAGGAAGAGTTGAGCTATTTAAAGATTGATGGAGAATCGATTCACAGGGCAATAAGGGAGACACTGGGAGTTAGTGACGCGGACTATGGAAAGGCAAGAAAAGGTGAAGCTCAAGGAGTAGAAGCATTGTCTCCTGCCATATACAACTACCAGGGAAAAAAGACAGATTTCCCTGCCGATGGAATAATAGACATACCAAAAAGACCTAGTATAGATCCTTCAAAAAGAAATACATTCGACGTTTTGAAAGAGGAGGTAATGGAAAAAATCAGATCGAACCCAAACAAGTACAAAGTTACTGGAGGGCAGTAAACAAGCGGATTATCATTCCACCATGAGATTCTATCTTCACATCTGCTCGTCTTCCCCTTGCTCGCCCCTCCGATCGCAGTAATCAGGGGCTTATACTGAGGCTCATCCAGAAGAAATAGCAACAGCAATTCGAGAAAATGAGGAAGCCTAGAGCGTCGGTCCAGTAGAGGGGGTTGACAAAAAAATGAAACTGTGTATATGCCCGATCGCCAGTTCAGTAGAACA
>JACOMV010000265.1:5803-12060 GCA_014324065.1 Hormoscilla sp. SP12CHS1
TTACGATAATATACGTATTTTTCGTGCATGCACAGTAGTTGAAATTTGTCAAGTATTATTAATGGACCGACGCTCTAGCACAAAAAAAATAATTTTGTATCAAAAACTACGCCTCAGAAGATCGTTCCCAGGTAGAACCTGGGAACGAGAGAGCATGATAAGCACAAATGGTTAATGAGGCTATTGATACCGCTGAAACTTTGGCAGGCCAACTGATTAGATTCTATAAATCGCCTCCCTCAACATCTTCATCTTAGTAAGCAGGTAGGGTTGGCACTGCCTACCAGAGGCAACCGGTAGTTACAACTCTCGTTCCCTGACTCAGGCAGGGAACGGAAGATTGAGGCTCTGCCTCCTATCATGAGAATATCATCGCTTTGGCATAATATCCTCCAAGCTACCTAATGTTATAATATATTCCTTCCCAGCAGGGACGCTGGGAACGAGAGGACTTTAGTCCTCACTACGAACGAACGAACGGGGGCGAGGACTGAAGTCCTCACTACGAACGAACGAACGAGGGCGAGGGCGAGGACTGAAGTCCTCACTACGAACGAACGGGGGCGAGGACTGAAGTCCTCACTACGAACGAACGAACGGGGGCGAGGACTGAACGGCGTCCAACGTTGCACAGAATCATTAATCTCAAATGGGATGAGAGTCTATCTTTACATCTTATCGGGTATCGCCTCAGCCTCGATCGGCTGGAGTGCTGGTCAATTCATCATTAGCGACCTAAAGTGGCTAGAACGGTGGCCAGAAATGGCCCTGTTTCCCGGCGTGGCCATTTCCCTCGCTATTGGCATGGTGGCGACGGATATTTTTCTGAATAACCCCACTAGACCTAAGCGTAACTTATGCAGTGGCTGGTTTCCTCTGACTATTGCTGGGGGACTGGGACTATTAATTGGGTTGGGCACTGGAGGGATAACCCAAGTCCTCCTGCTTCCGGATGTACGGGATGTTATCCCCATACAGGACAGATTTGTCAGAATTATCGGTTGGGTGCTGATCGGTGGCGCAGTCGGTATCGCTGAAGGGTTGACTTGGCGTTGGCGCACGGTAGAAGCTGGCGATCCAAAGCGCTTCCGGGAACGCCTCCAGACAAGCGCGATCGCCAGTAGTCTGATAGCCTTAGTAGCAGCACTAGCATTTGAGTTGTTGCGACAACAGCTAGATGGGGAACTTCCCGAAGCATTCAGGGAGTGGGAAGATCCTGTGGGGTTCTCATTCCTGGGGGCATTGCTGGGTTTCGCCTTAAGTATTGCTACGTCCCCCAGCTACATGGCAGCTCTCAGAGCGGGAGCAGGCTTCGAGTATACTGATATGGGTAGCGACGGTAATAGTCAGCAAAATCAATCAAATGATCGATCAAATGATTATCCCAGAATCGAGAAGAACCTAAAGCCCCGGCTGAAGTTTGTCAACGATGACTATACAGATATAATTGAAGAGGGACGGTCCATCCAGCTACCTGGTAATGGCAAAATCAAAATAGGTTCTGTTTCAGGAAATCAGCAGAACGGATTCGGATCGAACATCTGTATCCCTGGACTCCCTCCCCATGTCGCTGACATAGAGTTATATCCTGGCAAAACGTTACTCTTTCCTAATCCTAAAGCTTATGGGATAATTGAGTTAAAGGGAGATCGCCTGACTTCGGCAAGAAAAATTGAGTTAAAGCATAACGATATGATAGCATTTCGCGTGGACCAAGGTGGTTATAATGGTAAAAAACTGTTCAGATTCGTCTATTACAATCGCTTCTTGGATCCGCAGGCTTAGTTTATCCCTGTTGCTGGTGGGTGGTTTGAGCTGTCCCAGTTGGGGTCAGGAAGTGAAAAATGCGGAAATTATCGGCACGCCGAGGGTGGATAAAGACCGGGGGCGGGTGACTCTGCGCGTCAAGGTGAAAGATGCTAATAATAGACCTGTGGGTCTGCAAGAGCAGGATTTTACTTTGAAGATTTGTCAACCCCAAGGCGAATCTAATAACAATGCCTGTCAAACCCTCGATCGCGCGGATATCCTAGACTGGAAAAATCCCAAAGAAGCAGAACCTCCGCCAGCATGGATAATCGTTCTTCTAGATTTTAGCGGCAGCATGAAGCGATCGGATAGCAGTGGTACGACCAAAATATCAGGGGCGCTGCAAGCGCTCGAAGAGTTTAATCAAGATTTGGCAAGGCGGGCCGGGGAAACGAAAATCGCGATCGTCCCTTTCAGTAAGGGCGGAAAGCGTTGCACGGGCAATAGAGTAACAGACTCAGAACTAAACAACTTCGAGGATGCTAGCAAGATCGGACTAGAAAAATATCTTCAGGATCTAGAGTCTCAGTCCGATAGTCTCTGCGGTGCCACAGATATTTACAGACCCGTGCGCAAAGCAGTAAGATTTTTAGGGAACAGAACAGATACCCGCTTTAATCCGCCAGAGGATAGCAATGAACCAGAACCCAGATTGTCGATCGTGCTGCTGTCTGATGGCTATCATAGCATATATCACGGGGAAGCAAATGAAGCAGAATTGGAACAGAAAGACTTTGACGATCTGCTGAACCTGCTGAATAAATATCCTCAGATTACCATACATACTTTGGGATACGGCTTGACACCGCAGCAGTTACAAGCTAAATATAATCTGTCCCGATATCCGACGATCGCAGATGTCGGGAAAGTGGAAGCAGAAGACTTTACTAACCCCAACAGGTTAGCTCAGATGGCCGTCCCAGCAGAAGAATTTGTTGACCAAAAACGATTGCAGCAAATTGCCCGGGCCACAGGGGCGATCGCGGAATTTGCTGGCAACGCGGAGGATATAGCGGAAAACTTAACAGAATTCTTAGAAGCATTGCTAGGGGAGTATGAAATCAGCTACATTCAGCCCCGGAATAATGCCGATCGGGGTTCAGAACATAATGTTACAGTTGCGGTCAAAACCGCAGGAAATGCAGTAGCATCGGATGCCAAGACCTATGTATTTCCTTGGGTAGGACCGGCATTACCGGCATCCAGACGCAAGCAGATTATTTTATCTGTGCTAGGATTATTAGCAATGTTCGGAGTAGTGCCTTTTGTGATCTGGGCGAAGTCCATTAAAGGTTAGCACGGACGATAAATACTATGGAGTCAACTAAAATAACTTCAGTTATCCGTAGAATCATTCTATCTCTGCTGCTGGTGAATGCCTTGAGCAGTCCGGCCCAGGCATTGGTGGAAAAGGTGGAAATTACTCAAAAACCTGTGGTCGATCGCAATAGCAGCACTGTCACTCTGCGCGTAAAGGTCACGGGAAAAAATAATAAACCCGTGCCCCTAGAAGAGCAAGACTTTAGCTTAAAAATAAATTGTAATTCACGGAGATATAATTGTCAAGAGATTGGCAGCAAAGAGTGGAAAGACTGGAAAAATCCTAAAGAGGCCAAACCGCCGCCGGCTTTTATTATTGTGCTGCTTGACTTTAGCGGTAGCATGAAAGGAACGGATAGCGGCGGTAGGACTAAGTATGCAGCAGCAATTCAGGCCATTAGAGGGTTTGTGGATGCTTTGTCCGATCGGGGCCCGGACACGGAATTGGCGATCGTGCCCTTTGGGGGCGACGAGTATTCGGGGTCTAGCTGTCCCTACGACAAGCTCATCAGTAGCGCACAATTAAACAGATTTTTCTATGTCACAGATGAAAAACATTCCATACATTTAGATAACCTAGAAGATAGGAAACCCTGCGCTCAAACTACCAACCTTTATGGGTCGCTATCGAAAGCGGTACGGCTTTTAGGAAATTCAGACAATTCACGGTTTCACCCCGAGGAAGAGGAAAATGAGCCCCCAAAACCCCAGCCAAAATTATCGATAATTATGCTTTCTGATGGCTATCATACGGCAGATAGCGAAGCGCAAGAAGAGGAAGAGTTTCAGGACTTAATGAGACTTTTAGAACGAGATGAGGAGATCGGCAAAATCACAATTCATACCTTAGGATACGGCAGAAAACCGGAATATTTGCAAAGGGAATACGGCCTATCAAGACCAGCGACCCGCCAAGATGTTCGCAAGCATGCAGGACTAGAAAATGAGTTTGTAGATCGGGAGAGATTGCAGCCTTGCTATGGGGAGAACTGCTACTGGCATTAACCCAACTGCCTCCGAGGATCGATCGCATCCCCCAGGCGATCGCCCGCCCGATCGCCTGCCAGAGGTTCAAACCCCTGAGTTTTCTGGATCCGCTAGGGAATAAGGCTAAAATCGCTGACCAACCTGGTTTCTGGGGGGCATAGTTGACATCTGATAATTTATTGCTATAATTAACGTAGTCATTTTCAGAGGCTCCTTAACTATGTTGGAACTCAAAAGTCACACAAGTGAGAAAATCGAAATATTCTGTGAGAGGATTGTCCCCACTAATCATTCACTAGCAGGTCATGACGGTCAAAAGATTTACGACCAGATTGCCGCTGCTTTCAATCAAGATCGGAGGGTAATTCTGTCATTTCGGAATCTGGAGAGGCTGACTTGGTCAGTTGTGTTTACAGCAATAGCCCAATTGTACGAAAATTTTCCTGAAGAAAAGATCGAAAAAAACCTGAAATTTGTGGATATTCGGCAGGATGATTTAGACTTAATCAAAAGAGTGGTTGAGGTGAAAAAGGATTATTTAAAAGATCCTACAGCACCGGTAAAAACCCTGAGTGAGGAGGGAATAGAAAAAATGAAGAAAGAAAACCCGGATAACCCCTGGATCCAGAATGCTGGGATGTTCAAAGACGATCCGCAATTCGATGATATGCTGGCGTATATAGAAGCATACAACCGAGAATTGGATGCAGAAATGGCAGCATATTACGATAGTTTAGATGAGGAGAATGAGGTGATATGAGGCTTTGGCTCCTCGACACAGACCATCTCTCGCTAATCCAACGGGAAGAACCATTTGTGATAGAAAAATTAAATAGGATTAATCCCTCAGAAATTGCTATCACTGTGATTACAGTAGAAGAGCAAATGCGCGGACGACTCAATGGTATCAGACAAGCTTCCCAGTCTGGCAAGGAAGAGCAAATAATATTCGCGTATGCCAACCTGCGGAAAACGGTAGACTTTTACAGAGAGATGAACTTGCTTGACTTCGATCGAGCGGCTTCCACTCGTTATGCTGAATTGAGCCGTCAAAAAATCCGCATTGGCACAAAAGACTTACGGATAGCGGCGATCGCGCTTTCCGTAGATGGTATCCTAGTAACTCGCAATTGGCGAGATTTTCAACGAGTCCCCGGTCTGATTTTGGAAGACTGGACCAGACAGTAATGCGGCGAATTCCGACATCGTTCCCCCCTACCAGGCGAACGATCGCCGTGCTAACATTCAGATGCGGGAACGGCGAAACCCGGTTGATGGGCATCTTTTAGCTCACAAATCAAATAGGCTTGCTATAATATTAACGTAGTCATTTTCAGAGGAGCCTTAACTATGTTGGAACTCCAAGCTCACACAAAGGAGAAAGTTGAAATATTTTGTGAAAGAATTGTCCCCACTAACGAGTCACTAGCATGGCATCACGGTGAAAAGATTTACGACCAGATCGCCGCTGCTTTCAATCAAGGTCAAAGGGTAATTCTATCATTTCGGAATCTGGAGAGGTTGACTTGGTCGGTTGTGTTTAAAGCCATAGCCCAATTGTACGAAAATTTCCCCGAACAACAGATTGAAAAATCACTGGAATTTGTGGATATTCGGCAGGATGATTTAGAATTAATCTCAGAAGTGGTGGAGGTGAAAAAGAATTACTTAAAAGACCCGACGGCACCGGTGAAACCCCTCAGTGAGGAGGAATTGGAAAAAATGAAGAAAGAAAACCCGGATAACCCCTGGATCCAGGATGCAGGGATATTCAAAGACGATCCGCTATTCGATGAGATGCTGGCATATATAGAAGCATACAGACGCGAATTGGATGCAGAAATGCAAGCATATTACGACAGTTTAGATGGCCAGAATGATTAGAAACCCGGTAATTATGGCTGGATCGGGCTGCCAACGGAGCCTGGGGGAACGGCGAAACTGGGTTTATGGGCATCTGGAGAGCGCACAAATCAAATAGGCTTGCTATAATATTAATGTAGTCATTTTCAGAGGCTCCTTAACTATGTTGGAACTCAAAAGTCACACAAGTGAGAAGGTCGAAATATTCTGTGAGAGGATTGTCCCCACTGATGATTTGCTAGCAGAACATGACGGTCAAAAGATTTACGACCAGATCG
>JACOMV010000266.1 GCA_014324065.1 Hormoscilla sp. SP12CHS1
TTATCAGACTTTTCCCGACACGAGCAATGGAGGCGTTAGAACAGTTAATTGAACTGGCTGTGATGCTGATTGGAACAACCGCGTTTAATAACTGGTTTACAAAATGCTGCTCCTGTACTAGCTAACTTGTGAACAAGCTGTAAGTTATAATCTACTATTGCTCGGACAAATCAGCTTATTTCTGACTATGTTAACACAGACCCAGACAACCTTGACTGACGCTAGTGCCAATCTCGTTCAACTCTGCGAGCAAGTTATTGCCGATTGCGCTGCGCGCACGCTACGCGATCGGGATGTGGTCATCATTAGCCGACCTGATGGTGAAAACGTTGCTTTAATCGCCGCAGATGAACTGTCTAGCTTGATGGAAACAGTTCATTTATTGCGATCGCCCAAAAATGCTGCCCGTCTGCTAACAGCCCTAGAAAGAGTTAAAGCCCGAACTGAGAAACCTCAGACTGTCAGTGAACTACGTGAGGAGTTAGAGATTGGCTTCATAGAAAGATAAGCAGCAGTCCGTATCCCTTGCGGGAGCGCAGCCATAGAAACCCCAATTCGAGATGCTGTCTTTAATCGAGAGTTTCGTGAAGACTTGGTTTATTGGATTGAAACAGACCGCAAGACAGCCCTCCGTGCCTTTAAGCTGATAGAGGCGATCGTGCGCGACCCTTTTACAGGGATTGGCAAGCCAGAACCGTTTAAACATTTGGGTTCCAATACATGGTACGGGCTCGTCCAGAGTATGTGTGGTACGTGCATGGTACGGGCGACTCACCCAGGAACACCGTATTACTTACTCAGTTAGTGATGACCGGATTGATTTTATCCAAGCTAGATATCATTACAGATCCTCTTTTTGGCGGTGGGAAGAACCTATATAGTCAGGGTGAGCGCTCTGGTCAAGGGGCGATCGCCCCCTTGATTATAACTTCTTTCCTTATCCTTAAGCCTACCCTAATCATTCTACATTAGGAAGCTGCACATCCCGCAAAAACTGGGCACTTTCTTCTGGCGACGCCGTATTAATATACATGCCGCTGCCCAACTCAAACCCAGCTGTTTTAGAAATCCGGGGGATAATCGCTATGTACCAGTGAAAATATACCGTCTCCTGCTCCTTCAAAGGGATAGAACGGATCGTATAATTATAATCGGGATTATTCAAGCCATAGTACAACTTGGCCAGCACCGTTTTCAGGTTATAGGCAAGATCCAGAATCTCTGGCTCACTAATCTTATCAAAGGATGAGTAATGTCGGCGAGGAAAAATCCACATATGAAATGGTGAAAGCTGCGCATAGGGCATAAACGCCACAAAATGTTCGCTTTCTAAAACAATTCTCTCCCCTGCTTCTAATTCATCCTCTAGAGTTCGACAGTATAGGCATTCCCCCGTATCATCGAAATGGCGAATTGCTTCTTCTATGCGGCTTCGCAATTGGTGTGGTACAATTGGTATAGCCGCTAGCTGCGAGTGCGGATGTTCCAGGGAAGTTGCGGCATCTTTCCCGTGATTCTTAAAGATAATAATCGTTTGCATGCCCGGAGCATGGGATATCTCCGCATATCGCTGACGATAGGCCCGCAAAATCTGAGCTACATCCTCAACATTTAGCAGTGCCGTAGTTAGGTCGTGACGGGGATGTTCGATAATCACTTCGTGATATCCTACTGCTGGCAAAGAACGGTAAATGCCATTTACCTTCCTCTTTCCTTTTATTTCTAGGGAAAGCGCTGGATATTTGTTGGCAACTGCACGCACTTGCCACCTCTTCTCATCGCCGAGACGCAATGATTCCACACTCGTATCCTCTTCGTTTCCCGGACAAAAAGGACAATTTCGAGCGTAGGGTGGCAGCGCGATCGCCTCTTTTTCTCTAGCAAACTGATCCGGTCTTTTTGCCCTCTCTGTAGCGATGATCACCCATTCTCTGGTAATCACATTTTGTCTTAGCTCAGCCATTTTTTCTACCAAACTATTCTCAATAGATTACCCGATAGACTACAAGTTTCAGCCGAAGCCCAATGCCTGTAAAATTCACTATCACACAAATCTTAATATTATCCTTATTAATTCCCTTACTACCTTTATCTGCGGAGGATTGTGGAGCGATCGCACTTGCTTGCATTCTGCGCTGGCAGCCATTCACCATTGCCGTGGTTTTCAGCCCTTATAGTCGGGCCCAAGAGTCACTAATGGTAACAACATCCATCGCCAGTTTACTGGAGACCTACACGGACTTTTCCTCAACTGCGCCTAATTTCTGCCTCAGTTGCTAGCGGCTCATTATCTTTTTTCCCAGTCAAGAAAGTCTGTCTTTTGAGGCATCACCTGTACCTGTGCCAGACGATCGCTTCTCTCCCGCCTTTCCGCTTTTCGTATTTAGGTCTAAAACACCTAAGCTAATTTTAATTTTCGGTCCCGAACTTCTCAAGCGGACTATCATCCCGTCCGACACTGGCTGTTGGGCGATCGGTGCATTATTCACATAGGTGCCATTAGAACCAAAACTAATAATTTCCCAATCAGTTTTGTCACAGTTCCAAATGGTTACGGGAAACCACTTAGCTGTGAACCACTACATCATTATCTTTTGCCCGACCAATCGTCCAATCTTAATCACCGGTTCTTTTTCAAAAGTCCAATTTTGAACCGGTGTATCTTGAAGTGGATGCAAAAGAGTTAGGGTAATCACATCGGCAGTTTTCAGTTCTGTGTAATCGGCAGGAGCCTATTGGTACCATTTGGCACCAATGGATGCTGCTACAGTATATCCTATGTGCCAGCTTATGATATCTGGAACCAGAACGTCACCAGGTCATTTTTCCCTAGAGAAATCCGATCGCCCGCTCGCAAGCGGTGCCTATTGCCCACTGCTAGGGGCATATTGTTAATGTAAGTGCCATTGGCGCTGCCCACATCTTCAATATAGTAGCCATCTCCGTCCATCCTCAGATTCGCATGAATCCGGGAAACCACATCTGAATCTGCGAATCCCGACACATCTATATCCGGCGGCACTTTATCATTCGGCTTCCCTACATGGATCACTGGTAAGTGCTGCGGTAATTCGATCGACTGATTAGTTCTGACGTGCAATAGCCTCGCACTTTGCTGTTGTAGCTGAGTTTGGGCATTGCTTGCTGCTGGCGCTTCTGTCTTCATTGAGATTGATGTTGCCAGTACTTTTGCTGCTACTGATGGCGGGGAGCTACCACCAGTTTCAGTTGTTTCGGTTTCCACCTCGCTAGCAACTGGTTGGACGCTGATAGTTGGTTCAATTTGCTGTGCAGACATTTCTAAATCAGAACTAGGCATGGCATTTTCCCCAGGGTTCGTGGAAATAACCGTGGTTTCGTTTTCATCTGCTTCTGCTGCTGGTTGCAGTCCATAGCCACAGCTACCGCAGAATTTAGCATCCACTTGTATCGTGGCCCCACATTTAGGACAATTAGTCATAGATGGTAAAGGTGTTAAACAAGCTTCGCAGGCTTGAGCCCCGTCAGGGTTAGAGTGATTGCAATTAGGGCAGACAGTCATATTTGTTAGTAGTCTATGGTTAGTTGTCGTTGCCTCGAAGACAGTCTGATTTTAACAATCGACGGGGCAACTCGACGATCGCTGCTCAAATATTCTGCATCTCTGAACCCGCCGCCTCGTCCAACAGCCACCATAGTTCTCCCTGGGGTTGAATCATACGGGCTGGATAGGCCCTTTCATCTGCTGCCGGTGCAAATATTTGGGCCAGGGCCGGTTTTTTATTAGCGCCAGCAACCATAAATAGTACGCAGCGAGCCTGATTTATGAGCGGTACTGCAAAGGTAATCCTGGGAGTACCGTCTTTATTGCCCACTGTTATCAGGCGATCGCGCACTTGTAAAGCTTCTGTGTGGGGAAACAGGGATGCGGTATGGCCATCGTCTCCCATTCCCAGTAATATTACATCAAAAGCTGGGAACTCTCCGACCGGTACTCCGAAAAACTCCCGCAACTGGGCATCATGTTTGGCTGCATCCCCTGCGGGAGAGTCTCCATCCGTGGGCATGGGGTGGATATTAGCTGCTAGCATGTCTACCCGATCGAGCCAAGCACTCCGGGCCATGCCAGCGTTACTATCTGGATGGGACGGTGGCACATAGCGTTCGTCGCCCCAAAACACGTGAATTTTCTCCCAGGGTAAATCTTGGGCCGCCAGGGCTTCATACAGAGGTTTGGGGGTACTGCCGCCAGCAAGGGCAATGGTACAAATGCCTCGCGACTGGAAGGCACTTTGCATTTTGTCTAGGACTACTGCTAGGGCCCTTTCTATCAGCCCTGTCTTATCCGGTAAAACTTCAACTATCTTTTGCATCTGTATCCATATCTCGCTCTGAGCATCTCATTGTACACGCTACGCTATTCGCCTCGGGGGCGCAATTTGTGCGTACAGGTCAGGGAATGCATTCGATAACGCCATCGCGTAGCGTGCGCGCAGCGCAATCGCGATCGGATCGTCCCAGAAAACTGTAAGCCGAATGCACCGATGAGGTAACTCGATCAATACCTCTCGGTTAAGGACAACGACAGGGACGAATACCAGAGAACTGCCAAGGGGTTGAGGGTGGGGTAAAATTGCGATCGATCTGAAGCCAGAACGTTGCATGGGCTTTTAATCGACGAGCTGTGGAGAGATGGCGATTATATTAGACCCTTTTCAGAATCGAATTCCAGTTTTTTGACCCGTTATACCCGTACATATCCTGATAGTATGTATCCATCAGATACATGGCTACGCCACGCTGCGCGATCGGTCCGCGGACGGCCCGAAAAATCGGGCCATCTATCTCGCTGCTACAGTTATCTGGCTTAACTGATGACACGCCCTAGAGGAAAGGCTGGTGTCTGAATAGCGTCTGGTTGAACGAGTGCCAAGGAATATTACGTTACAGTGAAATCCTGGGCATTAATTAAGGTTGAATCATCAAAGTCAAGTAGGGTGACAGAGTATCCTCCTTTGATTTCAATCACGACATTTCCTTCCAGAGAGCCGATGTCACATCTTTGAAACTCAAACCTTTTAGCATGATGGAGTCCGTGCCATCAGTAAAGTCCATGATGGTATCCTGGCCACGGTGATGCTTCTGGATAACGAATATATCGGCGCCCTCTCCTCCACGGAGAGAGTCGTCCCCATGGTTACCGTTGAGGTAGTCGTTCCCATCTTCTCCCATGAGGTAATCGTTCTTATATCCGCCGATGAGAGAGTCGTCCCCATCTCCGCCGTAAAGGTGGTCTTCTCCATCTCCGCCGATGAGAGAGTCGTCCCCATCTCCTCCGTAAAGGTGGTCGTGTCCAGTTCCGCCGATGAGAGAGTCGTTCCCAATATCGCCGTAAAGGTCGTCGTGTCCATTTCCGCCGGTGAGAGAGTCGGCCCATATCCACCGCTGAGGTGGTCGTGTCCATATCCACCGCTGAGGTGGTCGTGTCCATATCCACCGCTGAGGCGGTCCTGTCCATATCCACCGCTGAGGGTGTCGTCTCCAGATCCGCCGGTGAGAGAGTCGTCCCCATGACCGCCGGTGAGAGAGTCGTGTCCCTGTTCGCCGATGAGGTCGTCCTTTCCATATCCGCCGGTGAGAGAGTCGTTCCCATTTCCTCCTCGGAGTTCGTCGTGTCCATCTCCGCCGACGAGAGAGTCGTCCCCATGACCGCCGTAGAGGACGTCGTTTCCTCTTCCGCCGACGAGAGAGTCTTCCCCATTGTCACCGTGGAGGTAGTCTTTTTCATCTCCGCCGAAGAGATAGTCGCGTCCATCTCCACCGTGGAGGTAGTCTTTCCACTTCCGCCGATGAGAGAGTCGTTCCCACCTTCACCGTGGAGGTAGCCTTTTCCATTTCCGCCGACGAGAGAGTCGTTCCCATCTTCGCCGTGGAGGTAGTCTTTTCCATCTCCGCCGAAGAGATAGTCGTCCCCACCTTCACCGTGGAGGACGTCGTTTCCATTCCCACCGCGAATTAATTGATCAATCGCTTGTGACATAGATTTTTGAGGTGCTGGTGTAATACCAGCCCTATTATCAGCATATTTCCGACTTATGTACTCAAATATAATAGACTATCCGCTTAGACTTTTTTGTAGTCTCTGATATATTTTTATTTTTTTTTATTTTTTTATGCTAGATTAATGTGGGCATCTTCTATACAGCTTGTTCAGGAAACAAGTAGAACATTTTTGTGCTAAACTAGAGCTATACTCAATGCAGACCCAATTCAGCT
>JACOMV010000267.1 GCA_014324065.1 Hormoscilla sp. SP12CHS1
TTGTATTCGGTGATACATTGATCGCTAAAAATGCAGGAGAGCCATTGAACTCTTACCTACAAAACTGACATGCTCCCGAGAGTATCTGCTAGAGAAATGGGGACGTGCTTGTGTTTACTGTGGGGCAGAAAATGTTCCACTTGAAGTCGAGCATATTCAGCCCAAGTCGCGAGGCGGGTCAAATAGGATCGGCAACCTAACTATAGCTTGCCAACCTTGTAATTTAGCTAAGAGCGATCAAAATGTTGCTGATTTTCTTTCGGGTAAACCGGACTTGTTAAAACGCATACAAGCTCAACTCTTAGCTCCTCTCAAAGATGCGGCAGCAGTTAATTATACTCGTTGGGCATTGTTCAGAGCACTGCAAGAAACAGGTTTGCCAGTGGTGACAGGTACAGGAGGACAAACCAAGTTCAATCGGTGTCGATTAGATTTGCCGAAAGAGCATTGGATTGATGCAGCTTGTGTGGGTCTGGTTGATACTTTAGAGTTGGCAACTACCCAGCCTTTGCTAATTAAGTCAACTGGGCACGGATGTCGTCAGGTCATTCAAATCGACAAATACGGCTTTCCCCGTAAGGGCTATAAAGTCAAGCGTCCTGTCAAGGATTGGAAAACTGGTGACATTGTCAATGTCATTGCTGGCAAAAATGCTGGATTAAAAGGTGTCAGACTAAAAGGTGTTCGTGCCAAAGGTAACTTTGATATCCGGTAAACCCGCAATTGGTAGTCTCTGTATCCAGAAATCACATCCAGGCAGTTCACAGGCGAGATGGATTTAGTTACAGCTTTGGTGAGAGATGAGCAACAAAACAGCAGAAAAAATGTAGGAGGCTACTGGCAATGTTGAAACTGACTTATATTGAAAACGATTTTAAGATGGAGCGTCTGGAAGATTGGGTCGAGACACGGATAATGCTGGCGCGGCAAGCGGGTGTAGGCTTTAATATCGAACTCAGCACCGCTTCCTTCTTGCTGCCAATTGATTTGCCTTACCTGTCTAAGTTGCAAGTTGAGTGTGCCGAGGCGATCGCCCTTTCCGCGTGCGATGCTGACTACATCGAAGTTAGCCTGAAAGGAACTTGGATCGCCTCCGAGGCCCAGGGCGAAGAAGGTGTCTTTGTCCTCGAAATGGGCGATCGGGCGGAGTTTTTACTGTTCAATCTCTGGCAGGAATCTCTTGCTTATGTTTCGGCGATGAAGGACTGAGCTGAGTAAATATAGGGAGAGCATCTGATAGCCAGAAACCCGGTTTTCTGTAAAAACCGGGTTTCTTAATTTAACGCTGCCTCTACTTTAGCCCTGGGACTGCTTTTCCATGAGCTTTCTTGCTTGGGGCTTGAATGCTTCAATATATTCTGGAGTGGGTTGAGTTTCTTGCCAACTAGGGCGCTGCATCAACCCGGATAGCCAGTTTTTCAGTTTGGGATATTCCTCCAGAGATACCCCCATATTGGGTAACCAACAGACTAGAGTACCCGCTACCACCTCTGCTAGAGTTAACTGTTCGCCGGCAAAATAAAGGGAATTGTTCAGCTTGCTTTCCAAGAAACTCAGGACAGTGGCTATCTGTTTGCGCGATCGCTCCATTTTTTCCGCATCTTCTTCAGCAAATCCCATCATCTGACGAACTAATGGATTCATTGCCGGTTGCAGTTCATTAACCGTGACCATTTCCACCATGCGCACCGTTGCCAAAGTCTTGGTATCAGTAGGTAACAGCGCCGGAGTTGGATACTTAGCCTCCAAATAGTCCAGAATTGCCAAGGACTCTACCACGCTAAAGTCTTCATCTTCCAATACTGGGATGTGGTGAAAAGGATTGAGTGCGAGAAACTCTGGTTGTAACTGGTCGCCATCCAAGCTCAAGCTTACCAGTTCAAAAGGAATTTGCTTCTCCAGCAGGGCGATCCACACGCGACGAGAATTGCCAGAAATCGGGTGGTGATACAACTTTAACATTCGTTTTTAATTTCCTCACTTCGCTGTAATTAATTGTAGCATTTTACCCTCCTTCCCAGTCTCAGGCTGGGAAGGATTTATGGAGGCAGAGCCTCCTGGCCTGGACTACTTACCTTACTCACGTGAGTATAAGGAATCACTTGAGGCAGAGCCTCAGACTGTTCATTCCCAGGGAGACCCTAGGAACGAGGGAATCACTTGAGGCAGAGCCTCAGACTGGGAACGAACAGTCTGAGAAACGCTATAAATTAATTTTAGCATTGTTTTCTTACCCTCGTTCCCAGTCTCAGGCTGTTAACGAGGGAGCCTGGTGGGCGGTGCCCACCCTACTACAATTGTTCGCGATTCAACATATCACTATATTCCTGCCACTGTGGTAAATATTTATCCATGTATGCTCTGAACTTTTCGTTATGATATCTCTCCCAAAGATGCACTAACTCATGTACTAATACGTACTCAAGACATTCGATGGGTTTCTTAGCAAGTTCCAAGTTTAACCAGATGCGACCCTTGGTTATATTGCAGCTTCCCTATTTTGTTTTCATCTTCTTGATTCCCCAATCATTCACTTGTTTGCCAATAATTGGTTGCCATTTGTTGAGTAAATCTGTAATTTTCCCTTTGAGTTGCTCCCGATACCATTCATTTAAAATTTTTAAGCGTTTTTCGGTGTCAGTGCCGGGATTTACGAAAAGCTGTAGGAGATCGCGATCCTCCCAAAGCAGTATTTCCTGACGACCGCGACGTTCGATAACTTCCAATTGATACCCCCTACCAAAAACATAATGAGTTTCACCCGTTACCATTTCGCGCTTCTGCACGCGGGGCATCGCTTGAAATTTGGCTTGTTTCTGTTTAATCCAAGAAAGCCGGGAAAAGATCGCCAGATAAATGTCTTCACCGGTTAAGTGCCAAGGGGCGGAAACGCGAACGCGACCGTCGGGGGGATATACTACAATGCGTAAGCTTTTGATTGGTTTGTGCAGTAATTGTATGGATATGCCACCTACTACTATCTGGGTTCCGGTTGTGAATTTATTTATATTCATCTTGGTTTTTGACTATCTCTAGGATATCTTTGACATTAAGTGAACGATCGCCCATGGATTTCTTGATTTCGATTTCCAGTTCCCGTTCTTTGAAACGATTGCCGATCCAACCTTCTTTTTTAGTATAGCGTACAGCATTATCGATGGCAAGAGCCAAATCTTCATCTTTTCCTAAGTTATCATAGAGCGATCGCTTGCCAGCGGTATCCAGGGATTCGGGATAGGCGGAGAAATTTTTATTAGGTTCTAGGATCTGTTGGGCCAGTTGCTTGACTTTCTCCAGATACTCGTGATAGTCGATCGCCTGTTGCCGGCGCTGTGCGATTAAGGCATCCAGCAGTTTTGACATTTTATCGTAATATTTGGGGTTGACAGGACTCTCGGAGGTGATAATTTTACGGAGATTGTTCTCAATTGTGTAGGCCACGGTTTCCCGGTCTTGCTTTAACCCTCCGGCAGTTGTTCCAAGGCGGCGATCGCCCCATTTTGCAGGATCAGTTGAATTAAACCCAGTTCTTCAAAGTCAGAGACGCTAACAGGATCTTCGGCCCGGATATAGCTATCCAGGAGGTGACGCATAGCGGGTTCGTAGAGTTTCATGTCCAGGCAGTCACCGCTAGCAATTTTAATCTCTTCACACATTTCACTGTAATGCTTGACCTCGGCTTTGATCTTTTTTGCTTGGACTTGACTGTAACCTGCTTCCGGCATTTCGTTGGCCAGGTTGGCATAGGCGCGAATTAATTCGTTGACGCATTTGTAGAGGACAACCCGTTTGGGTTCGTTACAGAAATAATGTAGGTAATCTTGACGTTTGCCCTGCCCGGATGGGGAACCGGTTCGCACAAAGCCTCGACCGTTGCGCGGGTTTCTTCCAGAATATCGCGCCCTTTCGTGAGGCGATCGCTCAACAGTCCGGCAATATCTTTAGCATCGTAGCCATCGAAGGCACCAGTGGTGTAGTCAGTCACCGCCCCTTCCAGTTGTTCAAATAGATTCTTATAATCGACAATATAACCATATTTTTTATCCTCGCCATCCAGGCGGTTGACGCGGCAGATAGCTTGGAATAAACCATGATCGCGCATTTTCTTGTCGATGTAAAGGTAGGTAGCGGGGGGCGCATCGAAACCCGTCAATAACTTATCCACCATGATCAGCAGGCGCATCTGTCCGGGTGCTTCGATAAAGCGCTTTTTGACTTCACGATCGAACTCTTCAACCCGATACATAGCTTTATCCTCTGGTTCTTGGAAGTGGTCAGCCAGCATCTGGCGGTAAATGCCGTACTGATGCAGTTTCTCCGTGAGACCTGCACCGGTTTCTTCTCCTTTAATATCCGTGGGGGAGGGTTTGTAGCTAGTAATAATGGCGCATTTGCCAGCGAGGTGGGTTTGGCTAAAGAGTTCGTAAGCTTTGCAGGCTTGATAAATACTGGAACAGACTAACATAGCATTGCCCCGCACGTCCATGAGGCGGGGCTTCGTTTCCATATCTAACAGAATGTCCTTAACAATTTGTTCGAGGCGGGACTTGCTGGAGAGGACTTTTTGCAGGGTTCCCCATTTCCGTTTCAGTTGGGTTTTGGCCAAGTCGGACAAACCCCGGGTTTTGGCTTCAAACCACTGGTCGATTTTCTCTGGGGAGGTGAGATTTTGGTCGATATCCCGGGCTTCGCAGCGCAGATCCAAAACAATCTCATCGGCGACGGCTTCATTAAATTTGTAGGTGTGGATGTAGTTGCCGAAGATTTCGGTGCTTTTCTGCTTGTCTTTTTTCAGCAGAGGGGTGCCAGTAAAGCCGATAAACAAAGCATCGGGGAGGATCTGCTTCATGGCGGCGTGGAGTTTACCGGACTGAGTGCGGTGACATTCATCTACGAATACGAACAGGTTGCCTTTGGGAGTGAAATTGCTGGGGACTTGGTTTTGCAAGTCTCGGATAAATTCATCGCTAGCTTTGTTTTCCCGGCTGCCGAATTTGTGAATTAAGGAACAAATCAGCCAAGGTGTCGTGCGATCGAGGGTTGCAATCAGATCGGCACTGCTTTGGGTGCGGTAAATATCTTCATCTACGCCTTTGAATATGCTTTCGATCTGATCGTCCAGTTCCGCGCGATCGGTGACGATGAGAACTCGGGCATCGATGTTATGTTCCCGGATCCATTTTGCCAGCCAAACCATTGTCAGGCTTTTGCCGGAACCTTGGGTGTGCCAGATGATGCCATCTTCCCGGCGATGGATGTATTCCTGGGCGGCTTTGATGCCAAAGTATTGGTTATGGCGACAAATCTTTTTGATGCCATAGTCAAAGATGATGAAGTCGTGGAGGAGTTCTAAAAATCTGGTTTTGTCGCACAGAAGGCTGAGATGTCAGTCCAGGGGGCTGTCGAACGGGTTGTTGCCTGGTTCCTTCCATTCGAGGTAATATTTTTCTGAGGTTTCGATGGTGCCGTAGCGGAGTCCTTGGTTATCGTTGCCTGCCATTACCAGTTGCATGGTGGTGAAGAAGGGGCGGATAAATTAGGCTTTCTGGTTGTCCAGGTTTTGGCGGATGCCTTCGCTGACGAAAACGCTGGCCCGTTTGAGTTCGAGGATGCCCAGGGCGATGCCGTTGACATAAATAACGAGATCGGGACGTTTGTCCTGTGGGCCTTTAATGGTGACTTCTTTGGCGATCGCGAAATGATTATTTTCGGGATGTTTCCAGTCGATGAGCCAGACAGTTTGGGTTTGTTGTCCGGCCCCTTCTTTGACCTTGACACCGTAGCGGAGGAGACGATAGACTGCTTTGTTGGCGTCGTAAAGGTTTTGGGTGTCTGCCAGGGCGGCGGCGCGATCGAGTTCCCGCAGGGTTTTGTTAATCAGGGTATCGCTAACACCTCGCTTGCTCAACCACGGGCGCAGGTATTCGGCTTCGATGTTGCGGTTGTTGGCGCGGTATTGCCAGCTTTCCAGATATTCGTAACCGAGTTGCTGTTCAAAGAGTTGGATAACTCGTTTTTGAGTATCGAATTCACTTTGTCCGACGTTGCTCATGATATTTTCTCCTGGTTGTTTTAGATAGCAGTTTGCGGTTTAAGGATTGTTTGGATCGATGAGTCGGGTTTTTCCGGTTAAGAGTTCCTGCATCATGCCTTGCTTGATGGCTTGGGTTTTGGCGCGGCGCTTTTCTAAGGCCGCTAGCGATCGCGCGTTGCTCTAATAAAGAAGCTAAAGGGAGATAAATACTTTTTATTATTTTTGAATTAAGCCCCTCCATCACTCCACCGACGGAAAGCAGCTTTACTTGGTCAAAAATAATTTTTTATTCAAATAAATAAGTCAATACACTTGAGTCAATTTTACTACTATCTAGTCTTAATCGCAACAAATGGCTATCCATTATTCCTTTTTCAATTCCTTCGGGAACTACCAGACATTTTCCAACTGTTCCCATCATGGAAATCAAAAAATCGCCCGAGCAAATCTCACAAGATTTTAATTTTATAAAACGTTCTTCATTGATAAATCGCTCCCCGATGCTCATATCTCGCTCGTATATATTTTCTTGTCCATAGACTTTATAACCCGTTCTAGTTAAGTATTCTCTTTTTAGAGAACTTCCGAAAGGGCCAATCTTTATTGAATTAACAGTATTTACCACAACTTCAGAAATACGTAAGCATCTCCAATCTTCAGGAATCACCCCAACCTCAGTGTTTTTATAACCTTTCCCCTCACCAAACCCCGGCAGGCGTTTCTTGCCGGTGAGGAGTTCCTGCATGGTGGCGGTTTTGATGTTGCGCTTTTTGGCGATCAGCTTATCCAGTGCTGCAATCAGGCCATCCACGTCCGATAGGGTTTGGGCGATCGCGCATTGTTCTTCTTTTAAAGCAGGAAATGCTTGATTGATATCTTCAATCGTAGCGGCGTTTAAGCTGGGAACACCAGACGCTTCGTTATAGGAATACCAGTCAATCAAATTAAATTTGTAAAAGACAAATTTAGCATCTGTATTATTGAAAATCTCTGAATAAAAAAGGGTATCGACTGTCCAAAAAGGAGTGTCCATATACCTAGGACTGTCAATAGTTCCTTTTCTTCCAATCAAAACAGAGGGCTCACTGTAGAGTGGTGTGTTGGTTCTTCCTATTTCGCCACCCGTTGCCAAGATTGGATAAATCCCATTTGGATCGATAATTTTATGCTGACTTTTTCCGTGCCTAATCTTTAGGATATCTCCTAGTTTTATGACTTTCCAATCTTCAGTAATCACCCCAACCTCATGTTTTTTATAACCTTCTGGCACTTGAATATTGTCGATCGCTAATTGATGCTTACTCATTATCATACCCTCCTGCTATAAAAACATATCACGTCTTTTGAGAATTATATCCTATCTCTAATCCTCTGCAAATCCTGCCAAAACTTCTCCCGCGTTACATAATCCAAAATCTCATGCCAGATAATTAGAAACAGTAGTTTTGCCAGTGCTAATCCCGCCCGTAAGACCAATAATGCGTTTCATGTTATTGGAT
>JACOMV010000268.1 GCA_014324065.1 Hormoscilla sp. SP12CHS1
CTGGTTGCACTACTTCCCTTGCGTAGATTACCGACAGGTTGTAGTAGAAGTCGGATACGCGAGAACCTGCTAGGTGCAAGACTCGCAGCTGAGGCATTGTGTCGGATATCATCACCAATTCTGTTGTTGTACCATACTAAATTCCATTACCGATAGGTTAGTTGTCGTGTGAACCACCTTTTCTAGCTGAAAACCACTCTTCGTAAACAAATCCTTAAATTCTTGTTCCGTGCGCCAGTAGCCTCCCGGATTTACCACCATCAACTGAACGGCAAAAAGGGCTGGTATTGTCCCATCCGGACATTCTACTGGATCTCCTAAACCTGGCACCAGAGTTTGTATAAGTAATATTTTCCCATCTTTGGGGAGAGCTTCTTTACACCGACTCAGAACTTTCAGAGCATTTTCTTTATCCCACAGGGAGAGGAAATGCTTCATGACGATCGCATCTGCCCCCTTTGGCAATTCACCAAACACATCTCCACCTACTACTTCCACTGCATCACTGGCAATTCCCTGGCTGGACAAAAACTCCGGGGCCTTCTCTACCACCTGAGGCAGGTCAAACAATATGCCCTTGATGCCGCTTTTTTTGATAATCCTGGAGAGCAGTACCCCCAGACCACCGCCAACATCCATGACTTTATTAAAGCCGCTAAAATCATATACTTCAAGTAATGAATCTGTCAGTTCTAAAGTAAAAGCCGTCAAAGCCTTATTGAACAGATCGTTCATCTCGGGGTTATCCTTAGTAAACTGGTAGACTGTCTTACCATTGACCCGTTCAAAAGGCACTTCCCCTGTGTGCAAACAATCTTCCAGTTCCTGCCATGGCTGCCACATGCTGGGGATAATAAAATGCATGCCAAAATGTCCTAGAGAAGGCCCCTCATCAGTAACCAGCAACGCCGACATTTCCGTTTGGCCAAACACCCGTCCTGGTTTTTCCTCAAGCACTCCTAAATGAGCTAGAGCCTTGAGAATAACATAGAGCATTTCTACATTGGTAGCAGTTTTTTCGGCGATCGTCTCCACCGGATACGGTCCATACTTTAACAGGTTGGGGATTCCCAATCGCGTGAGTATATAAACGCACATGCTCTGCTGGTAAGCGTAGAACATCCGGTACAGCTTTTTCTTCGACTCCATTGTGGTATCCCCTGATTGATTTCCCATGTGCTTACACCTTTATAGCAGATTTGCTCGATAAACCCAGATACGCCCCTAACAATATTACCGCAAAACTCAGTAAGGTAGCCCCCTTGATATTTTCCGAGAAAATTGCCCAAGCTTCCAGAGCGCTGAAGACTGGAACGATCAGATCGCATAAGGAGACAAACCCTGAAGATAATTTATTGAGGCAATAGCTGTAAAGTCCCAGACCTATAGTTTGGCAGATTAGGGCTAGACAAATTACCGAAAGCCACCCATTAATCGAATAGGGGAAAAGTCTCTCTTCGGTGAGCATAACGATCGGCAACAGTAAGATCGAGGCGATCGCAGAAGCCCAAGTCATAATAATTATCGAGGTCAGTTCCCTTCGCAGTTTTTCTACCAACAGGGTGTATAAGGAAAAAACAAGGCTGATAGTAATGCTGCTAGATCGCCAATAAGTTGGCCATTGGCCTCTGAGATATCGCTGACTCCCAGGATCCCAGCCCCTGCCATTGCTATCACCATACCGAGAATAAATCTCTTGTCAAAGCGCCTACCCCAGAGCAACCAGCCCCCGAGGACGACGAATAAAGGCATCAAATAATGCATGAGAGTAGAGTTGGCGACGCTGGTTTTGGTCTCTGACCATGCCCAGAGGATGAGACCAGCAGATAAAGCAATTCCTACTGCTAGCAATAGCCCTACTATTCTCATGCTGTAGGGTTGTCGTTTTATGGTATGGTTCTGTTCCTGACGTGCAGCCAAGAGGATATTCCATAGCCCAAAGACGACAGTGGCCAACCAGAAGCGATTAAAGATTGTGGCATTGGGACCGAGTTCTCCTTCACTTAAGCGGATAAAAATGGGTCCAAAAGATATGAAAAACATGCCCCCGACTAATGCGGCGATCGCCCACATAGTTTCTGTGGCTAAAAGCTGTTGCTGTGTTAATTTCAGTCGCAGGCTTGTGAACATTGATTATCTCCAGTAACTTATACGGAGCTTTTGCCTATTATCTTCTATGGTGGCAGTAAAAAGTTGGGTAATTAAATCAACTACCATCACCAGCAGTAACCATCACGATCACCTGCTTGGATCGATCAAAATTAACTATGGCTGTGGAGCAGCCAGTGTAATCCTAATTGAAAAAGATTGCTGAAGAGCACTATCATCAACACGGTATACAGGGAGAATCTATCTTTCCCGATCGGAGAATCCTCTATCCCTGTGGGGGTAGACTGAGGCTGTCTTTGGGTGGAACTGGAGATTACGGGTAGATCGGCTTTAGCAATTACGGAGGCTCGCTCCTCTTGCAGGCAGCAGACTTTGGTGGTGGAATAGTGAGACCAGCCCCGTTGCTCGGCTTCTTCATAGTCTTTGACTGTCAATCTTAAATGGGGAACCTCGATGTTGCCCTGACTGGCCATAGCCAGAGCTAGCCGCAAATCTTTATGCAGCAATTTGACAGTAAAGGCAGGGCGTGCAGAGATGTCATCAAAGCGTCGTGAGAACCAATAGTGAGGCAGGCCGTGAATGTCCCCGGCGTTCTGACCAAACGAGCCGAAGCGCAGGGCATCCCAAATGGTTTGTAGCGGCAGTCCTTGGGCTAAACCCAAGGTAATTCCTTCACTCGCGGCTTGGACTGCGATCGCATTGACAGCATTGTGGATGAGTTTGCATCGAGTTCCGCTGCTAATCTCTCCACAGTAGAGAACCCGATCGGCCATCAGTTGGAGGATGGGCTGGACTCGCTCGAAGGTTTCCTTCGAGCCGCTGGCCAGAACGGCTAAACCCATGCCCTTCTGGCTTTGGGCACCTACAGGGCAATCATTAAAGGGGGCATCTAACATCTCAACCCCTAGTTGATCCATGGCTTGATGAAGTCTGAGTATTGTTTCTGGAGAGTTAGTGGTAATGTCTACATAGACACTGCCCGATCGCAATCCTTGAGAGAGGTTCTTTTCGCCATCCAGCACGGCTGTTATCACGTCCGCTGGAGTAGGTAGGGCGGTAAAGATTACCTCTGCACAACTCGCAAGTTCGGCACAACTTTGGGTGATGCGGGCACCTAGAGACTGCAACTGGACCATGGAATCTGGATTGATGTCATAGACATAGACCGAGTAGCCAAGGGCTAGAAAATTAGCGGCTTGTCGTCCTCCAATATTACCGCAACCGACGATCCCAAGGGTGGGATAATTGAGGGGCGAATCAGTCTCTGAACTGTTGTTGCTTGGTGACATATTGAGAACTTATCATTTACGTTTTCTCTGCTTTCGCAGCGTACTTAAACTTGGCACCACAAGCTACACGAGTACGCCGAAGAGCAGCCGCACTCCACAACTCCCATGCCAGATCGGACAAACTTTGGCCATCCGCCTGCAGCATCCGCGAGATCATGCCAATTTTGCTGAAAGATCCATACAAACTCGCCTCCAGCATATAGGGCTCATCTGTCTCGGCATGCACTCGGAAGTCATACATGGAGCATTCGCGACAGCCCAAAGCTATATGTGCCCGCTTCACTGCATCAGAGATTTTCTCCCATAAAGAAGGCGTGACCTTAGCCGGACACACTGGCTTCACTGCCGGCTTGTCAGGTTGTTTCCTCGGCAGTCCGTCCCCTTGCAGGTCTAACTTATCACGTAAAGTTCTAATGGGATTGTCGGAGGTGACTAAATACTCGATCGCTGGCAGCACCCATAACTTCTCCTCACGCACCGTACCGGAAAAATCGACTACTGCCACCCGCAGTTCCCGTCCGGGGATGTAATCTTCTACCAACAAGGTCTCGTCATGTTCAAACCCAACTCGCAATGCTTCAACTATTTGATCTTCTTGCCAAACCAAAGTCAAGCCCAAAGAATTATCTTCCGAGTTCGGCTTCACTATAAATGGGGGCTGCATGGTCACGGTATCCCCCCGGCGCACAACTTGGGCCTTGGCCACCGGGACACCATAGGCTGATACTACGCTTCTGGTTTGAGCTTTGTTGCATGACAGCGCCGTAGAGCCCGATGGCGACCCCACTACCGGCAGCCCGAGCAGATCCTCGAAGAACCCACGGAAACTGGTCATTCCTGGGACACAAAACATATGGGGCACCACCACATCCACCTCCGGTAGCCCGGCGATCGCCTCTTGGAGGGGCATTTTCTCCGATAGACTATCTAAGGATGTGCCTAGCTGCCAAAGGCCATCGGGGTGTACCACTGCGTAGTAGCTACTGACACCAACTGGTTGCACTACTTCCCTTGCGTAGATTACCGACAGGTTGTAGTAGAAGTCGGATACGCGAGAACCTGCTAGGTGCAAACTCGCAAGCAAGGCATTGTTTCTGATATCATCCCCAATCTACTGTTGTACTTAATTTTTCTCAAATGTTAGGAATATTTTTGTTTATCTTTGCTGAAAAACTGAGCAATTCCATAAACAATCATACCTGTAGTCATTCCCGGAAGCACTTCGTACAGTATACCAGACAAGTTTAGTCCTAATTTCCATGTCAAAGCTGCCCCTATGCCCGCCACCATCATGGCGATCGCCACCGGTGCCGTTACCGGTTTTTGCCAAACCCGGACTAGCAATAGGGGACCGAGACCAGAAGCCAAGACCGACCAAGAGAAAATTACCAATGCGAATACATTATCATCTCCTGCCAACGCCATACTCAAAATTATCATTGTTACCGTCAGGGTTCCCAGTTTTGCCCACTTGTAAGACTGGGCAATTTGAGGAAACAAATCCTGGGTTAGAGCTGCCGAACTTGACAGTATCTGAGAGTCAGCCGTAGATATCGTCGCAGCAAACAGTCCCGCTAGCGTCAATCCTACCAAGATCGCTGGCAACAATTCTAGGGATAAATAGGGCAGTGCTAACTCCGGATCCCCATTAGACATTAATTCTGGTAGCATCACTCTCGCTGTTAGTCCTACACCTATTGCACAAAAAGATGCCATCAGACCGCAGATTATTTTGATGTTGCGAGCGCAAGCTATACTATCGGCAGAGTCGATCGCCATACCTCGGACCAGGATATGAGGTTGACCTACCACCCCAAACCCTGCTGCTATCCAACCGATGAAAAAAGGCAACAGTCCTAACTGAAGGTTTTGCGGACTTAAGGAAACCAGTGCCGGGTCTATCTCACCCAGTTTTCTCCATATTTGGACTACGCCACCGCTGCCAGCAACTGCAACTACCAGCAGCAGCAGCAAGGAACCGATCATCACCACTGATTGCGCTGCATCCGTCCAAATGGAGGCGCGGATACCTCCAGAAAAACAATAGATGACCACAATGACCGCCCCTACTATTATACCCAAGTTGTAGTTCCACCCGAACACCGCATTTAGTGCCTTGCTACCTGCCACCAGTTGTGCTGCCGCATAGGTTCCCATCAAGGTAATAATAATTAAAGCTGAGACCTTTGTAATCGGGCGAAACCCCTTTGTTTCTTGACCGAGTAAGGATGAGACTGTATCGGAAGCAGTTAACTCCGATATTTGCCTTAACCGTTTGAAAACCAACCACCAAGCAATATAATCTCCTATAGCCCAGCCGATTGTCAACCATAGGGCCGAAATTCCTGCCTGGTAAGCGAAGCCTACCTCTCCGATAAACAAAAAGCCGCTTTGACCTGATGCCTGAGCCGATAGGGCCGTCAGCCAGGGATTGACATTTCTGCTGGCCAGCAGGTAATCACTCGTCGTATTTTGCTTGCGGGTCGCAGAATATATTCCTACCACGGTAAATAATAGCAGAAAGGCGATGAATGTTACTGCGGTCCAAACTTTATTAGCCATTGTTCGTTTCTTGGGTGGGCATTACCCAACTTTTTTTACCTGCTCCCTAGTCTCCGCCCAATTCTACTAGCTTGCCTATATTAAAATCAATCTTCACCCAACCTTTGAATTTTCTCATATTATTCAGCAGGAGTAATGGTATTTGCCAGTGGTGGACCATCAAAAACGGCAAGGGGTCATTCACCTGGAAGATCCCATCCGTTCCCTTGATTATCTTATTAAACCACCCCTTGAGTTGCCCCCAAGACCTAATTCCCGTCAGTCGCCAGAGTTCGTGATATGTCCAATAGGTCGGTTTACTCTCGGGAAGTGGCTGAATGGGCGGTTCCCGATCGCGTAGCGTGCGCGCAGAGCAATCTTCCTTGCTATCGAGAATATATGCATCCGCAACCCCAGGATGATTGTAAAACATGGTGATCGCCGTGTGGGTGCGCGGGTTACATTCTACTGGATAAACTTTCCCATCTTTGGTCTGAATGACATCTAAAGAAATTTGTCCTGTCAGGTTTAATGCCTTTACAAACTGCTGCACCCATTGGAAAATCTCCTGGTTATCCACTTGCTCGTAATTTACCTGAAAGGGAGAAGACTGCGAACAGCAATGCAGCCTGACTATTCCATTCCTCACCGTACTGTGGGTACAATATTCTTGTCCGGAAATAAATTCCTGCATGATCCAAGGTTGGGACTCGCTGATGGGCAATCCCTTGACAAAACTTGCCATTTGCTCTTTGCTACTCATGGGCAGTTTCGTCATATCCAAGCGGTAAACTGAGTTATAGGCGATACTCTTAATAATGTACTGACTGCCATCGGCGGTAAAGTCAAAGTTCAGCACTTGTTCCGGGTCTGTAATCAAAAATGCTTTTGGCGCAGTTAAACCCAACTCCCTCGCCTTTTGACAAAATGTAAACTTGTTATCTAACATCTCGGTAATCTCAGCATCAAAGGTTAACGCCTCGCAGTGAGGTGATAACAATGATTTCGCGATCGAGTCGTAGTAACTGGCAACGGGACTGGATACGGGAATAAAGACATCAATCTTTTCCTGCTTGACAATATCCAATAATCCCTGACAATAGCCATTCGCGTCTTTTTCGGGTGCTGGCACGGTGAAAAATCCCTTGACCACCCGAGAAAAGCGATGTCCTGATAACCAGTATTTATGAGTTTCTACTAGAAACACTGTATGTCCGGCGGCATAAAAGCAACGGGCCAGTTGCAGCGCTTTTGTCATCTTACCACCCGTAATCAAGATATTTTTGGGATTTGCCGCAACCACCTTTTTCTGAAAAAGTTTAGCGATCCAACTCCATAACAGACATGGTAAAACGACGATCGCGTTAAACGGTAATGCCAACAATAGTAAGGTGAGAGTACCGATATTCTGGAAAAATGCCCAGATTTTTGCTTGTAAAAACATTATTTGTCAGTAGCATAGCGTGTAGCGTGTAGCGTGGGCATTGCCCACCATGTCTGTTCCTACTTGCGGCGGATAAGCGTCACGCCGTCCCGCAAAGGCAGAATAACTTGTTCTACCCTCGGATCGTCCGCCACCACCTGGTTGAAGCGGGCGATCGCCTCTCCGTTTGCAGTCCGTTGTGCGGGCGGCAAATAAGGCAGTCCCTGGAGCAAGGTATTATCCACGCAGATAAACCCCTTTGGTGCTAACAGACCGGTATCCAGGAGGAGATTATAGTAATCTACATATTCGGACTTATCGGCATCGATAAACACCAAGTCAAAGGACTCCGAAGCATCTGCCAATTGGCGCATGGTCTCCAATGCTGGAGCTACCTTGACAGCGATCTTACTCCCGTGGGAGGACTCTTGGAAACAGGTTTTGGCAAAGTTAGCCACATATTCATCCACCTCACAGGCAACCATGAGTCCATCTTCTGGCAAAGCCTCTGCCATGGCCAGAGCTGAATATCCGGTGAACATGCCTATTTCCAAGATCCGTTTTGCCCCCGTCATGTAGACAAACATCTTCAGAGTTTGTCCCTCCACATGTCCCGAGAGCATCTCCTGTTCTAACTGTCGCACGAGCGCCCCATCGGAGAACCTTTTGCTCCAATCTTCTGAGGCAGTTTTGGCTGCCAATGCTGCCAAGGCGGGGGACTCGCCAGTACTGCACTTATTCACATAAGGTTCTATTCCCGCTGCCAGATCGTAGGCTTTTTGAACAGCAGCGGCTAGTTCTGCTGGCACCTTAGCGTCACAGAGCATCTGCACTGCCCGATGGAGATCTTCTACCAAGATACTCAAAGGTGTCACAGGTCTGGCCGTTTTTTCTTTCGCAACCGTCTTGTTCATCATGCACTCCTATTGCAGACCCAGATCTCTGAGGTACATTTACTCCTGCCCCACCATCATCGAAGGTAGCACATAATGCCTAAACCTCAGTTGTAGGTTGGGTTGAGCACGCTTCGCTAGGGAAACCCAACAGGACTTGCTGGTGTTGGGTTTCATACCTCAACCTAACCTAAAACTGAGGTTTAGGCTTGCTGGTGTTGGGTTTGGTCCCTCAACTACAACAAGCGCAATCGGTCCTTTTATTCGAGACCCAGATCCCTGAGGTACATTTCTACTCCGGCCCCACCATCACCGAAGGTAGCACATAATGCCTGATGTTCGGATATAGCAGCTTCGAGCAATTTCTGCGGCACTTCTCGGGCATAGTCACAGTTGCCAATGCCGCCCCGAGGTAGGGGTGCCCACAGTCCGCCATCTCCCCGTTTGCGATTCATATTCTTCTGTCCGGAAATCATTAAATCAATGTCTTCCAGGATCGGATGATAGACTGCCAAATCGAGGGTGCGAATCAGGGCAATGATCCGATCGCGTTCCGCAGCGGAGATCCAACCCATCATCGTGGCCAAAGTTGCCCCGAAGGCCATGCCGATGCTCACCGCGTGACCGTGCATCAGCCCCGCCGCAGGTTCATAACGGGGACTCCAAGTGTGACCGTAGGCGTGAGGCCGATCCTGATAGGTCTCGAACATGTTCGTCCCTTCATGCTTCATATAGGAGAACAGTTCCCGGTAGATCACCTCATCGGCGATTTCCCCTAACTTTTCGTCTTCTTCAGTGGTAGCAAAGTGGGTTTCGATCAAGCGCTGACCGTATTTCTCCAGCAACTCAAACAGAACTTTGTCATCTGTCACCGCCATCTTGATAATTTCGGCCATGCCATTGCGGACGTGACCGGTGGGGAGGGTGCGGAATACCGTCCGATCGACCAGAGTCAACACCGGGGGATGATAAGCACCGATGCTGTTCTTGAATTGCTTGCCGTTGGTACAGGTGCGCGGTGACGGACCTGCATCAATGGCCGCGATCACCGTTGTCGGCACCATAACATAAGGAGTGCGGCGATGCTGTAAAGAACAGGCTAACCCCGCTACATCGGTGAGAACGCCGCCGCCGATTATCAGCACCGGTTCGTTGCGAGACACGTCACAACCATCCTTGCCTAGGAATCCCAAAATACGATGGACTGTTTCGGGAGTTTTGTCCGCTTCCCAGGCCCGGATCACCTGCATTTCTAGAGGAATTTCGTTGGTGTCAAAATAGCGACGCACTGACTCTCCGTACAGATCGTTCACGGTTTCGTCGATGACGGCAACACAGCGACCCCGATTATTATAGATTTCCGCCAGGGTGGGGTTCAACGGGTCAAATACCCCATCGATCAGCTTCACCTTAGCCGTCAGACGGTAGGTTGCAGATACCTCGAACGAGCGACCGTCCTTTCCTGGGAAGATCTGCCCGGAGCCAGTGTACCACTCTGAGGTACGATATATGGGGTCATGCTTTATCCCAATGTCCTTGTTTTCTGATTTTTCCGACACGGTGCGCTCGAACTGCTCTATCAACTCTTCTTTGATCTTTTCTGTCAGTTCTGTTTGAGCGATTGCAGTTTCTAGACTCATTATCTTTCTTTCTCTTCTCTTATTTGACACAACTGCCCGGTTCTGCCGCTGAAGAAGTGAAGGTGCGGCAGATTTTTGGCATGCTTATTGGGCGATCTTCATGGTGGCGCGTTCTACCCGCCTGTCCTGCTGACGGCAGATCTCAGGCAGTCCCCATCGCACTACCTCACGATCTACTCTCGAAGAGCGATCGCCTCAAACTTGTCTAAGTGTATCCGTCAATACACTTCCGTCGATCGGTTTTTTTCCTGTAACTTTTCTGTGCGAGCAACCGAGTTCTGGATACTCCTATATAGGTGTTTTACCTCTCAATATTGTTGTTGTTGTGACTGAAAAAAACTCGTCATTGTTCATCTTTGAGAGCTTCCACAACGGTAGATAGCCAGCATTTATATTTCGATCGGGGGTTAAACCTTTTTCTTTGCCAGGAACGAGCATGTCTTTCCTCTCTTTACTTTTCACCGGTTCTTGGTTTTGTTTAATCGTTATCATCCGGCATTTGGCGAGCCTTGAGCTGTCCCTATGGCAGGTCACCGTTCTCTCTCTTGTCAACCACCATTCTATCCCTCTCTATTCTTCCTACTTCTAACCTAAGTTGCTATCTATAAAACCTCAAAACCCAAATTAGCCCAAATTGGCCAAAATTGCCTTGTGATTTACCCCAAAATGGCATTTTTGCGGCAAAAATGGCTGTCTGGGACGTAGAAATTTTTATAGGTCGCAACTTTAGTTACTTCTACTATAGCATATCTTGCTGCCCTTATCTACTCATCTCCAGAGATATCTGATTTTTCCCTCTGGTACCTTCGGTCAGAACCCTTATCTAGTTTAGCACATCTGCCTCTATTTTTAGCTTACCTCATCTACTTTCATTTTATCACCTATTAGGCCGCACATATCCTCACCTCAGTCAGTTTATTAAGCTATCACATAAGCTTGGATAATGCAAGGGTAGATATCCCCTGTTTACAACCTTCCTTACTCTGCCGATCGCAATCCACGAGCCGTTTATCAGCAAGAAGTTGGCGCAGCATCTACCGTAAACTAATCAATCTATCACATAATCTTGGATAATGCAAGGGTAGATATCCCCTGTTTACAACCTTCCCTACTCCGCCGATCCCGATACTGTCAGCAAGGGGTTGCCGCAGCATCTACAGACCCTTTACTAACACGGGAACTATTGATTCCTACTAACTTGATGATGTATATTATTGTTTTTTGCCTTTTCTTCCTCATCGTCCCGTTAAAGCTTGTTCGCTATTTAATTAGTACAATAACAGCATTTAGTAAACCAGTTCTTAAACGTATTTGTTCCCATCAGC
>JACOMV010000269.1:0-7651 GCA_014324065.1 Hormoscilla sp. SP12CHS1
AGCTGAATTGGGTCTGCATTGAGTATAGCTCTAGTTTAGCACAAAAATGTTCTACTTGTTTCCTGAACAAGCTGTACTAATCCTATCTGCTTTTCGGGACTAAAGCAAATTTCATACTCTAAACGGCAAGGGGAGACAAAAGTTATCCTCGTCTTAAACCTTCTGTCAGTTTCAGCTGCTATGACCCGCGCAGTTGACTGGATAATTTTCATGGCAATGGGTGCAGCTTTGGTGCGATCGCCCTGGATCCCATGATGAGTAAAAGGCACGTGACTGGGGTCAGCGACATTTTCGACCAGGGTTGCCAATCATATTCCAAATCTCGCACAAATGAAGACCAAACAAAACCTTTGGAGGCATCTATTTGGCCAGAGAGAGGCAGAGGAGTTTGGGCAGCTATATCTGCCGATCAGGCATCCGGCCATACCCAGAGTAAATCATTCACCTCCTGGGTGGGAAATACCACAGTACAGAAATTTTGTTGATTTTTCTTCACCAGTTCGGGGTTTTCTGCTTGGGGAATGCGAGTACAAATCCCTCGGTCATCGAACTGCCACCCGTGATAACTACACATTAAGTTGCCAGTTTGTTCGTCTATCCTCCCTTCACTCAAAGGTGCTAAACGATGAGGACATCGATCTAAAAATACTTGATATTTTTGGGATGACTTTGAGTGCCAAATTACCAAACCCATGCCCAAAAGGGTAAATTGTGTTGGTTTTTGAGGATCTAGGTCAGCAACTGGTGACACCGGATACCAATTTTGAAAGAAGTTGAATTCAGTATTCATCCTTTAATTTTTCTCCTTCCTCCGACGGGCAGATCGCCTGTCCGGGAAGCCTTCGATAGATATTAGTTCCGACAAAGACTTTATTCTAATACATAAAATTTCCATAACGTTCCGCAATCGAGCTCAAAAGTTACGCAATATTATAATAATGTATTGGAAGACTGTGGCACAGTTTCCCAATACTGCCTTGATCTCTTGGAAACTTCTGGCGCATCAGCTAAGTGAACCAGAAGCTTAACCAAGACTTGCACGATTTTAACCTCATTGTCAAAGTTGGTTTTATTTGGTTTTAGTTGGTTTTAGTTGGGTCTCTCGGGAGAGCGTCAGCATAAAATTATAGCAACATCATGGTTTTTTTTAAGCAGCACCGGCGGTATCCCCGGAGTAGTGCGAGTAGCGCTCTCCGGGGATACCGCCGGTGCTCCACCCTCCCTTAAGGACTGGGAGGGATCTCTAGTGTCAGCGTAAGGAGTAGGCGATCGGTTACCAGTGCTATGAGATCGGTTCTAGATCTTTCACCGCGCCTGCGGCAGAGTAGTCAAAAATTAACGCCTCGCTGCACTAGAGGTGTAGGCGCTTCGCGCCTGGAAAGCACTAAAGTGCTTACTAACCTAAGTTGCTACCTATAGAAAATCAAGGTCAAGAGCAACCAAAATCATCCCATATCGCCTTGTAATTTACCCCAAAAAATGGCATTTTGGTGGATTCAATTGCCAAAAATGGCTGTTTCGGACGGAGAAATTTTTATAGGTAGCAACTTGAGTTTACTACGAACCACCTCAGCACTAAAGTGCTTACTACGAACTACCTCAGCACTAAAGTGCTTACTACGAACGGCAAGTTTATTGCTACACTTGGCGAAGGACTGTAATAGACGATCATAGTTAAATATGTTTTGGGCTGACAAAATCGCGACAGACGCACAAGGCGACCAAGTAGTCAACGACTCCAAGACCCCCTCGGGCCGGGTCCATGTCGGATCCTTGCGGGGTGTAATCATTCATGAGGTCATCTACCGGGCCTTGAAACAGGCGGCAAAACCTGCTAAGTTCCTATATGGCTGCGATGACTATGACGCCCTGGATACAGTACCTAAATATCTGGACCAGAGCAAGTTTGCCCCTTATCTAGGCTTTCCCCTCTGCAACGTGCCCTCCCCAGAAGACACCGCCAGTGATTACGCTAAGTATTTCATGGGTGAGTTCCTAGAAGTGTTTGACTATCTGGGCATTCAGCCCGAGGTATACTACCTACGAGACCTCTATCGCACGGGAAAGCTGAACAATTATATAGATAAGTTTCTCCAAAATGCCCACCTGGTCAGAGAAGTCTACAAACAGGTATCTAAGGCAGAACGGCCCCAGAACTGGTATCCCTTTCAGGCCATCTGTCAGAATTGCGGCAAAATTGCTACCACCGCAGTCACGGACTATAATGGCGAAGAAGTATTTTACCGTTGCCAGCCGGACGGGACAGATTGGGTGCAAGGTTGCGGGCATTCCGGTTGGGTTTCCCCCTTTGATGGCAACGGCAAGCTGCCCTGGAAGGTAGAATGGGTGGCAAAATGGGATTTGTTGGGGGTGACGATCGAACTAGCAGGCAAGGATCACTCCCAAAAAGGCGGTTCCAGGGATGTGGCAAACGGCATCTGCCGGAAGGTATTACAAAAACAACCGCCGTTCCATTCTCCTTATGAATTTATCCTTGTGAACGGCACCAAGATGAGTTCGTCTAAGGGTGTGGGTTCTTCCGCTAAGGAGATCGCAGCATTATTACCGGCAGAACAACTGCGGTTTTTGATGCTGCGGACTCAACCCAAAACGGCGATTAATTTTGCCCCCAACTATGAAACGGTTACTCGCCTGTTCCGAGATTATGATACTCTCAACAGCAAGTATTACAGCTCGTGGCCAGAGTTATCACAAGCGCTCATGCCCCTGTTTTACTCCCAGTTGGACTCACAGAACGCTGCGCGAAAAATCGAAACTTACCAACCTTTTGAGTTGAGCACGATTATTTCCCTGTTGCAAATTCCCGGTCTGGAGATTGTGCAGGAACTGGCCAAACGGATCGGCAAACCCTTGAGTGAGTTGGACTGGGCAATATTAAACCAAAGAATCGCTGTAGGCGAAAAGTGGCTAGCGGATTATGCTGATGAAGAGGAAAAGCTGGTAATATATTGGGATGCGGTACCCCAACAGGCCCGATCGCTGACCGCCTCACAGCTGACTTACCTGAGTAAGTTAGCAGAAAAGTTGTCGGCGGCGACAACCTGGGATGCAGAAGATTTACAAACCACGATCTTTACCACGACCAAAGAGTTGGAGATTAAACCCAATGTGGCTTTTCCGGCCATATACTTGTCCTTCCTCGGCAAGGAACGGGGTCCCAAAGCAGGAGGTCTGCTGTCCTACTTGGAAAAAGAGTTCGCGATCGCGAGAATCAAAGAGGTAATATCAAATCAGATTGAATACCCATAATAAAAAATTCCCAAGTTTTAGGTTGGGTTGAGGCACGAAACCCAACTGGTTGCTGGCTTTCGCTGACGATATCGATGGTGAGAGTCTGGTTTGATTAATTGTGGGAATTACCCGGATTTGATATAATAGGTTCGTAGTGAGGACTTCAGTCCTCAAGCAGTTAGGGGTGAGGGAAGGACTAAAGTCCTTACTACGAAGGGTGAAGGAAGGACTTTAGTCCTTACTACGAAGGGTGAGGGAAGGACTAAAGTCCTTACTACGAAGGGTGAGGGAAGGACTAAAGTCCTTACTACGAAGGGTGGGAAGGACTAAAGTCCTTACTACGAACGAGGAGAACGAACAATGAGCAATTGACAATGAGCAAGAAACCAAAGATAATAGTAATAGATGACGACCCCACAGGTTCTCAAACAGTACATAGCTGCTTGCTGCTGTTGCGGTGGGATGTGGAAACTTTGCGGTTGGGACTTGCTGATGAAGCACCGATCTTCTTTGTGCTGACGAATACCCGGGCCCTGACACCCGAAAAAGCTGAGGCGGTGACCTCAACTGTATGCCAGAATCTTAAAGAGGCGATCGCCCTAGAAGGAATAGAAGATTTACTCGTAGTCAGTCGTTCGGACTCTACCCTGCGGGGACATTATCCGATAGAAACGGATGTCATAGCAGCAGAAGTCGGTCCCTTCGACGCCCATTTTTTGGTGCCAGCATTCTTTGAAGGAGGGCGCATAACTCGGGATAGCATACATTACCTGACGACAAACGGCCTAGAGACGCCAGTACATGAAACAGAATTTGCCCGAGATTCAGTTTTTGGCTACCATCATTCCTATCTCCCAGATTATGTAGAGGAAAAGACAAAGGGAAAAATTCCTGCTGACAAGGTAGAAAGATTTTTGCTAGCAGATATTCGCAGTGGAACCCAGTCGCGCCTGATGCAACTGGAAAAGAACCAATGTGTAGTAGTGGATGGGGAAACCCAAGAAGACTTAGATAAGTTTGCATCTGATATCCTGGTAACAGCAGCTAAAGGAAAACGTTTTCTATTTAGAAGTGCAGCGAGTATCTTAACCTCTCTGGCAGCATTACCACCCCAACCAGTAATGCCCGGACATATGAATCAATATGTCCGGGAAGGCAAACCAGGTATAGTAATAGTGGGTTCCCACGTGAGAAAAACTACCCAGCAGTTAGAACGTTTGCTGCCCCAACCAGGTATAGTAGGAATTGAGGTGAAGGTTACCGATTTACTAGTAAAATCAGCAGCAAAACGGGAGGACATGCTGGATGAAACCCTGATCGAGGTGCGGCAAGTCCATGGCACGGGAAAAACACCGGTAATATATACGAGTCGCGAGGAAATTACCTTCCCAGATGTACAGACTAGGTTAGAATTTGGGGCAGCAGTCTCGGGTTTGCTGATGGATATCCTGCGGGGTCTGCCAATGAATATCGGTTATTTGATATGTAAGGGTGGCATTACCTCTAATGATAGCTTATCTAAAGGTTTGCTGTTACAATCGGCAAGGCTACTGGGTCAAATTATCCCCGGATGTTCGATGGTCCGTACTCCAATAAACCATCCTCAGTTTCCTAATTTGCCAGTGGTGCTGTTTCCTGGTAATGTCGGAGATGCAGACGCGCTGGTCACAGTTTACGAACGGTTGATGGTTGATGACAATGAACAATGAACGAGATTCCGAAAAGCAATTGATAATCAAAAATGCCGAACAGGAGTCCGGGACAGCAGCATCCTCTCTATCCATGGAAACAAAAGAGTTGGCTGAAAATATGGAGAATAAGGGAGAGGCCGACAATGCTGTAGCATCTGGGGAAGCGGTGACTATTAGCCCCTCGTCGGGAGAAAAGCAGGTAGAGTCAGAGGAAAAAGTCCAGGGAAAAACAACAGGCGATCGCCATCTGCAAGTGCGGTTGAAAGCAGCAGGGGACCACCTACTGTTAATGCTGCCACCAGAAGCAGAGTTCGGGGGCACCTGGAACGAGTTGTGGCAACAGTTGCAACTGCGGTTGCAAGGGAGGGTAAAGTTTTGGCAACCCCAAAGTCAAGTGCATCTGATGGCCAGAGAAAGGTTACTGGATGGACGGCAGTTACAGGCGATCGCGGACGCCCTGTCGCAAGTGCAGTTGCAACTGAAGCGAGTGGAGACAAGTCGCCGGCAAACAGCAGTAGCAGCGGCCACCAGTGGCTACTCGGTGGAACAGATATCACCCGATCGTCACCTACAACAAGCAGCAGAGGCAGAACCCCTAGCAGAACCCCTATATCTGGAAACAACCGTGCGATCGGGAGTAGAGATCCGTCACCCCGGAAATGTGGTAATCTTAGGAGATATCAACCCAGGGGGAGCAGTAATCTCCCAAGGAGATATCCTAGTATGGGGGCGTCTGCGGGGAGTGGCCCATGCAGGAGTAGATGGGAACAGCGACTGCGTCATCATGGCCCTGCAAATGGAACCAACCCAACTGCGGATAGCTAATTATTTGGCCAGAGCGCCCCAGCAGCCACCAGCCCAATATCACCCAGAAGTTGCCTACGCAACAACAGAGGGGATTAGAATAGCCAGAGCCACGGATTTTACGAAAAAGCCAACGGACGAGCAGCGAAGGAAAGAATCATGAGCCGTATCATTGTGATCACATCTGGGAAAGGAGGGGTGGGAAAAACTACCTGTACCGCCAATTTGGGCATGGCACTAGCGCAGCGGGGTCGGCGAGTGGTATTGGTGGATGCTGACTTTGGACTGCGGAATCTGGACCTACTGCTGGGGCTGGAAAATCGGATAGTATACACGGCAGTGGAAGTGATAGCCGGGGAGTGCAGGTTGGAACAAGCTTTAGTCAGAGATAAGCGAGAACCCCGGGTGACCCTGTTGCCAGCAGCGCAAAATCGCACCAAAGATGCCATCAACTCCGAGCAAATGACCCAGTTGATCGAAAAGTTGGCAGCTTCAGGCTACGATTACATTATCATAGATTGCCCCGCAGGCATAGAGACAGGGTTTAAGAACGCGATCGCCGCCGCCTCGGAAGCAGCGATCGTGACGACGCCAGAAATAGCGGCAGTCCGGGACGCGGACAGGGTGGTAGGCTTGTTAGAAGCAAGCAATATCAAAAAAATAAACTTAATAGTAAACAGGCTGAAACCAGCAATGGTAGAAGCGAATGACATGATGTCAGTGCAGGACGTGCAAGAAATTCTGGCAATTCCCCTCATGGGGGTGATTCCCGACGACGAGTGCGTGATTGTATCTACTAACAAGGGAGAACCTGTAGTCTTATCGGCAAATAGTTCCCTCCCGAAGGCGGCATTTGCCAATATTGCTGGCCGTCTGGAAGATGAAAAGGTGGACTTTCTGGAACTAAAAGAACCAAATGAAGGTTTTTTGGCCCGGATAAAACGCCTGTTTTGGAAGTAGTGGAACAAGCATTGAAGATTTCGGTAACGCAGTGACAAGTTGTAAAAATACCCCCTGCCAGCGATGCTAAGCGAAATATTAGAAAAATTGTTTCCCTGGACGATCAATACGAATAGTCGCGAGGAAGTAAAGCGTCGCCTGAAAGTAGTGCTAGCATACGATCGGGCGGGTTTGAACCCGGAAATGGTGAGGAAAATGAGGGAGGAAATATTAGAGGTAGTATCTCGCTACGTGGAAATTAATTCCGAAGAATTGGAGTTTTTGATCGAAAACAACGATCGGGCGACAGCATTAATAGCAAATATGCCAATTAGAAGAGTGAAAGTCAGGGAATTTGAGTCGCACTACCCAGGAGGCACGGAAGCGGAAGGGGAGTAGCAGAGAGGATGACAGATATTAAAGAAACTATGAGTTGCGAATCTTTAGCAGAATGCGTGAAGGCATTGTCTATGTCGGCGATAGAACGTCACGTATTTATATGTGCAGATCAGACAGTGCCGAAATGCTGCGATAAAGAAGCGAGTTTAGAATCATGGAATTACTTGAAAAAGCGCCTGAAAGAACTGCAACTGGATAGGCCCACAGAGGCCCGATCGAGTAGCATATTCCGCACGAAGGCCAATTGCCTGCGAGTTTGTCAACAAGGACCGATTGTAGTTGTTTACCCCGATGGAGTATGGTATCATAGCTGTACGCCGGAAGTGCTGGAGCAGATTATCGCATCCCATCTGCTGGGTGGGGAGGTACTGTCGGAATATGCCTTCCTGACCCCTTGCCGGAAGTAGCGCCCGGCCAACCACGTTCCCAGGCTCCGCCTGGCCATAGAGGAATCTGAGGAATCTGAGGAATTTACAGGTTCAGAGACCGGGGCATAGGAAAAAGAACACATTATAATAAATATAACTCAAGTTGCGACCTATAAAAATTTCTACGTCCCAGACAGC
>JACOMV010000269.1:7696-9682 GCA_014324065.1 Hormoscilla sp. SP12CHS1
GGCCAATTTGGGCTAATATCGCGCTGCGCGCGACCCGGGCATGGGTTTTGAGGTTTTATAGGTAGCAACTTAGGTTAAATATAACCCCGATTAATACTGTATAATAGATATAAAGCGAGTAAAACAAAAAGAGGGAAAAGAAGATGGAAAATCAGAAGCGACTGCTACTGATTGACGACGACCCTAACCTAATCTTGCTAGTCAGGGACTATCTAGAATTTCGAGGGTACGGCGTCATGACGGCAGATAATGGCAGACAGGCGTTAGAGATTCTAGAACAGGAATATCCGGACATGATTATCTGCGATGTGATGATGCCGGAAATGGACGGATACACGCTAGTAAAACAGGTGAGGGAAAACCCGAAAACAAATTTAATCCCATTTCTATTTCTGTCGGCGAAAGGTCACAGTGCCGACAAGGTGAAGGGATTGAATAGGGGGGCTGATGTCTATATAGCGAAGCCCTTTGATCCAGAAGAGTTGGTGGCGCAAGTAGAATCATCCCTGAAGCAGGCATCGCGCTTGCTGGTGAACAAGCCTCCGAGGGCAATTTTGACAGAACCAATATTCCAGAACGTGCCTGCGGACGTGACCTTGACCCCCACAGAGTTAAAGGTGGTAAAATTTGTATCCCAGGGGATGGCGAATCGGGAAATTGCGGAGGAAATGAATGTCAGTCAGCGGACAGTGGAAAGCCACGTGTCCAATATGCTGGCTAAAACTGGCCTGCATAACCGCACGGAATTGGCTCGCTGGGCCATGGAAAATAATATGGCTTGAAAATAGGATGACCAGGAAACGCTGCGCGAAAAATCGGAGTCAGCGAGCGCACTCCGATTTTTCGCGCAGCTTTCCCTGCTATGAGATCCGTTCGATCTGGAGTGCCGCGCCTGCGGCATGCTAGTAGACCACGCCGTAAATAATTCCGATAACTTAGATGAGCAACGGCTTACCGCCAAAGACCGACAGTATCTTCGCACTTGCTGTCGTCTTGGCTAATCGTTTTGTTATTAACTCAAGTTGCCACCTATAAAAATTTTTACGTCCCAGACAACCATTTTTGGTAAATTTCTCCGCAAAAATGCCATTTTGGGGTAAATCACAAGGCAAGTTTGGCCAATTTTGGCTAATTTCTTAGGTTATTATTGCTGGCGGCCGCTTTCAGGACAATCTGTGTCCGCACCACTTTGCTGTGCGGCGTTTCACGACTGCGGGCAATCCCTGAGAGCAGTTCAGGAGTGTTCTGGTATGAGGTTGAGCGGTCGGGCCATGCGTGAAGTGAGCTGTGTTTTTGTAACTTAGCTGTGATTATAACACACTAGCCAATATTTGTGCAATTATTGCGGTAGGGAGCACCACTGAAATTATGGCCTGGCAAGGGTTTCAGCCAATCCTGATGCGAGTTATTGCCTAGGCTAGCTATATTATCAGATATATTTGCGGTGGTGGGCTCCTAGTCATTTATTTTCGCCATGCTACAGTAGGGAAGAGCATTTTCACTTTTGACTCGCGTGGGGGAATGTAAAGAAAAGTAAAATAATCCTGAAATAGGGTTGCCGATCGGACCGAGGCTTTGCTATAGTGTTTATATAAATGCCGGTGTAACTCAGGGGTAGAGTAGCTGATTTGTAATCAGTCTGTCGCAGGTTCAAATCCTGTCACCGGCTTTGTTTCACTGATACTGAGGTTTGTAGTGAGGACGGAAGTCCTCACTACAAACCTCAGAAAAATCGGATGATTCGTAATTGTAAGTCAAGCTAATTGAAAGCGATCGCATGTTTAACATGCCCACGCACCCAAGATTCCAGGGTTTTCTTGGCAGTCGCGATCGCCTCTTGGGTGGGATCTGCTGCGAAGCTCAACAGGTTAATTAGGTAGGGGTCGAACTGGGAGTCACCTCCCAGTCCTCCCTTTCGGAACCGGACTTGCGACTTTCACCGCAGGAGGCTACTGGTTGGTAAGCTGTTGTCATCAGCAGCCGTTG
>JACOMV010000270.1 GCA_014324065.1 Hormoscilla sp. SP12CHS1
AAGGGTTTCAGCTATGCCTCATGTTGGAGCAGTCTGGGCCAACATGATTATCCGATTTATTTGCGGCGTTGCGTACTAGATATAGATGTTCTGGTGAGAGTAGTTATGCGCTTAAAAATTTTATGGTTCCGTTATGGATTATTTTTGGTAGGCTGCGGCAATATCTTACTATCGACGCTCCCCGCAGAAGCATCTGAACAGGTAGTAATGAATTATCAGATTTTCCAGCGTTCCGTGTCCGTTAGCGAATTAACTACCTTTGCTGACACCGGAGAACTCTCTAACCAGCTGGAAGCCTATATGGACACCGCCAAACAAGACCCCGACAATCTTCGCCGCACCCTCACCACACCGGTCCCAGTCAATCTCATCTTTCTCGATCGGGTACTCAATAGCCAGATGGGCGAACTGATCCTCGATCGCCTCAGTTTAGCAGTGCATACCCCCTCCCATCAAGGATCTCGGCAAGCCTTACGATCGGCCCTCATCCTCTCGGCCAGTGACGACGGTCAAATCACACTCATGGAAACCATTCAAAAATACCCTACCAAACAAGTCCATCTTGAAGGCGATCGCCTCACTGGTGCTTACAATCAGCTGACCCGCTTAGCCAGACCCATCCAAGGCATCTTGAATATTATCGATCTTTTCTGATTAACATAACATAACATAATAATTCCCATCCCTGTTCGGGGATGGGAATTACCACCCTCGTTCCCTGGCTCCCGCCTGGGAACGGTAAGCCTTAGTAAGCCAGAGTTTCTAAAGTTTCCCGCAGGTAAATGCGCACCTGCTGCTCTTTACTCAGGCTCTGGATCTCGGCGTCTGCACTGCGTTCGCTTCGCCAACGCTCAAACCCCGAACTAGAGGCGATCGCACCTTTGAGGTTTTCCCATATTTCCGCATCCGAGCTACAGCTGGGTGATAAAGTCAAACTCGACATAAACTCCTCCTAGCTAGTGAATGTACTATGAAAATCAACTCATATTAAAAGCATTCGCACTCATGGAGCGCTTTCAATATTTTTGTTGCACTTCGGACGGGATGATGGAGATAGTTGCAGAACTCTCAAACTTAGACTACAAGCCATTTTCAGTAGCGTAGCCTGTGCAAAAAAGGGCATCATCCCCAAAATGTGCAACGCCTATTTTTATTTCCTTTTAATATAACTTAATTTTCAATTAGCTTCTGTCTCATCGATCACATTTTTTTCCCTAGCCAGCAGCTATCAGCCACAAATTCTGAGCCAGTCTTCCCTGTATTCCGAGGGGGCGTATCCTCTTGAAGCATCCATCCCGGTCAGATATCCCGCTCATCCCTCTCTAAAATGAAGGACATTCCCCCTGCCCCCTGCCCCCCAAAGCGAGCGATGCGCCCATCCCGTTCGCGCACTGCGTAGCGGAGGGGGCCCGGAGCGTGCAGCCATGGGAGTTTAAGCTCCGGTAGCCACACAGTTACTACCGGAGCCCAGCCATCTACCGCACCAACGAGCGCATGCCTATTTTGTTGAGAGAGTACGTCGCTTAGTCACCATCCGGTAGGTTTTGATGATATCATTTTCCGCCCAGTCATTGAATTTGTCAACACCGATCCCACACTCGAAGCCAGCACTAACCTCCTTAACATCATCCTTCATCCGTTTGAGCGAGTTGAGAATGCCTTCATAAATCACATTCTTGCCGCGATAGACCCGCAGATTACAGTTGCGCACCGCCTTACCAGAGAGCACATAGCAGCCAGCGACCACACCCTTACCCACATTAAATACAGCACGCACTTCCACAGAGCCCAGTTCTTCTTCGACCATTTCTGGATCCAGCAGACCTTCCATCGCTCCCTGGATATCGTCCAGCAGACTATAGATGACATCATATTCGCGCACGTCTACACCCGCATCGTCAGCAGCAGCTCGGGCCCCACTGGCAAAATTCGTGTTGAAGCCAACGATCACCGCATCTGACGCCGCCGCCAGATCCACATCCGTTTGCGCGATCTCCCCCGGAGCGGCCAACAGCACTCGCACTTGCACTTCATTTTGAGGCAGCTGTTTGAGCGATCCCAAGATCGCCTCCACCGAACCTTGAACATCTGCCTTCAAGACCAGGTTTAGCTCCTTGAGTTCGCCCTCTTGAGCGCGGGCGCTGAGACTATTGAGAGTGACTCGTCGGGATGCCATTGCCTGTTGCCAACGAGATTCCTGTTGTTCGAGGATCCGCGCTTGGGCGATCGCCTTAGCTTCTTTTTCGTCAGCAAACACCAGGAACTCATCCCCCGCAGACGGCACATCCCCCAGTCCCAAAACCTCCACCGCACAAGAAGGGCCTGCCGTTTCTACCCGCTGACCGCGATCGTCTATCATTGCACGGACCTTCCCGATCGCCGCACCTGCTAGCAGAGTATCTCCCACCCGCAGCGTTCCATTTTGCACCAGTAGCGTCGCGACTGGACCTTTCGCCTTATCCAGATGCGCTTCTATCACCGTTCCCTTTGCCACCCGGTCTGGGTTAGCAGAGAGTTCTTCTATTTCAGCTACCAACAGAATCATTTCCAAGAGCGTATCCAGATTTTCTCCCTCGATCGCGCTCACCGGCACCATTATCGTCTCGCCGCCCCATTCTTCTGGCACCAGACGATGATCCATCAACTCCTGCTTCACCCGATCTGGCTGGGCACCCTCCTTGTCAATTTTATTAATTGCCACCACCAGCGGCACTTCCGCCGCCTGAGCATGACTAATTGCCTCAATTGTTTGAGGGCGCACCCCATCATCAGCCGCCACCACCAGAATCGCAATATCTGTAATTCGTGCCCCTCGCGCCCGCATTGCCGTGAACGCTTCGTGACCCGGAGTATCCAAGAAAACGATCTGAGCTTGAGACCCTCCATGTTCCACATCCACATGATAGGCACCAATATGCTGAGTAATCCCACCAGCTTCTCCCTGTGCCACCTTAGTTTTTCTAATCGAGTCCAGCAAAGTCGTTTTTCCGTGGTCAACATGGCCCATAATCGTCACCACCGGTGGACGACGTTGCAAGTTTTCCAAGTCTGCCTCATCCAGCATCTCCGTTACTTTCCGAGCCTCAGACTCAGCCGACGCCATTTCCACCTCCACCCCTAGCTCTTGGGCTACTAGACTTGCCGTCTCTACATCCAGGGTTTGGGTTACCGTCGCGGCAATTCCTTTATAGAACAGCCCCTTGACAATCTCCGGAGACGGCACAACTAGGAGACTCGCCAGCTCTTGCACTGTCAGTCCACCTTTAAGCACAATTTTCGATGGCTTTTCTTTTGAAGCCTGTTCCCGATGATTGCGAGCCGATGTTTTCTGACTCTTTATTCCTTCTTTCCCCTTGTGGCTCGGTCGTGCTGCCGAAGCTGCCAGTTTACTTTGATGAGTTGCACTTCCCTTCGGTTTTGCTGGACGCACCAATGACAAACTGACTTCCACAGGGGCTAGCAGATCGTCATCGGAATCTAAATCGGAATCTGAATCGGAATCTAAATCGGAATCTAAGATGATTATCGGACGCCGCTTAGCCTTCGCTGGCGCTTTCGGGACCTTTTTACTTTCTATCTGTTCATCCTCTTCCTTTTCGGACTCCCGTTTTTTCACTCGCTTAGGTGGACGTGGTACAGGTCGCTTCAGCTCCCGATATTTAGTATTCTCATCCGCCTGTGAGCTGTCGTACACGTCTTTTCCTAATACCAGCGATGACGATAATTCCTCATCCGAGCGATCTGTTGGGGCTGTCGTTGGACGCATCGGGCGGGGCCGTCGCAGTTCTAATACCGGTTGCGTCCCCGTTGAGGATGCCTCATCTCGTAGTCCACTACGACTCTTGGAGCCTTCCCGCGATGCCAGTCTGACTATTTTTTGGCTCTCTACTCGTTTTAATGGCGGTTTATGAGGCTCTGTCCAATTTTTGCTTGCCGATTGTTTCTCAGACGTATCCTGTTTCTTCTCCTTATTTTTGGACCGTTTTATTATCGGTCGATTAGACACAATTGTCTCCGCATTTTCCACCCCCTTTCCCTTCTGTTCTGATGAGGACTTCGGAATATTCTTGCCTTCTTCCTCTGCGATTTCCTTGGACTGATTAAATTTATTGTGGTCTTGTTCTTTCCGGTACTTCTGCTTATTTTCTTCCCGATTCCTTCGTCCCTTTGGCTTTTCCGACCCTTCACCAATAACGCTTATGGCTGGCAGATTCTCTGTTTTTATTTCTTGTCGTTTTACTGGCGGACCAATTAGTTCCGGCTTTTCTTCCACCTGCCTATCCACTGTCAATTCCAGAGTTTGCTCCGACGCCGGGCTTTTTTCTTCATTCCGCCCGATTGATTCGGCAGCACCTCCTTTCGTGCGGGGTTTGGGGGGGGACGGAAGTTCAACATTCGCCGCCGATAACTCACTACTTTGACTTGGATGCTGATGAACTGGTTTCTTCGGAGCCCTTAGCTTCTGAGGCTTCGTTGCCCCACTCTGATTGTGAGAACCATTAGCATACATCGGCTTACTATTTGGGAGAATTTCCAGAATCTCTTGCCGTTTTTTTACACAATGCGGCTGGTCTGGCGCTGATTCTGTGTCAATTGATGCCGAGCTTACACTGGCAGATTGAGATGAGTGGCTGACTAATTCTTCTGGGTGTTTTTCTGCGTGGGCACGAATGCGTTCAGCATCTGATGCTGATATTGTGCTGCTGTGGCTTTTCACTGTGATGTCTAGCTTCTCGCAAACTTTCAATATGTTCTTATTCTCCGAATCCAATTCCTTTGATAGATCGTAAATTCTTACTTTGCCGTTGTTCATCCACTCTTCCTCTTTCCTACCTACCAGTTTTCACATCATGGCCTGCCTCCCGATCGAGAAGCGACTACAATTTTTTTTGCTCCTTATCACCAGTCTCGCGCCCTATCGGTGTCTCGTGGGAGCGCTATTCGCACTACCCACGAGACACCGAGTCGTGAGTTCCTGATTTTACACAATCTCCCGGGGCCGAGTACGTCAAGCGATCGAACCCTAATTGCCCCTCTGCCAGTAGACAAGCAAGATCCAAGCGAACTCATGCTTGTCTACCATATTACCAGCAGTCTCACTTTTGGGTTGCCTGGCAGAGCCAGGCAACCCAAGCAGACGCTGTTTTCCTTGCCTCTGGGCTATCATCAGATGAGACAGCTTTCACTGTCTGCGGACTGGGGGCCCCTTGGGACACCGTCAAGCAACTCGATTGCATAAAAACCTTTTTGCTTTCCTTTCCACCCGCCATGAGGCAATAAAGTTTACTTCCTCTTTTTATTTTAATACCATCACAGCCATTTGGATCGCCACTCATCCTGGTGAGCTACTGGTCCCAAGGCAAGCGGTGCCAGACTCCCTTATCCCAAATGCATAAAAAAATGCTACAAATGAGAGACTGAAAGCGTCGCCCTGAGCTGGTTTCCTTTCTCGGAGATTTTTCAAAATGGTTAAATCCCTTTCCAGTCACCGCCACCCATGCCTGCCCCTCCTCAGACAGTTGCTCATCTGCAGTCAGGCTGTTTCGGGGATAGATCTCCTGGACCAGCGGGCGGTGTCTCCTGGGTACGAGTAGCGCTCCCAGGAGACACCGCCCCTAAGCGTTCCCACAGAGTTTGGTATATTTCTTGGGGGACTCTGGCTCTCAGGGCCTTCCCCAAGCGATTTTTCTTCTGAGCTGCTTTGAGGCACTCCTGCTCTGGACATAGATAGGCCGAACGCCCCATGCCCAGATCTAATTGTAACTGTCCAGAAGGATATACTCTGACAATGCGCCAAAAAGCTTCTTTGCTAGCTACCTTCCGGCAACTAATACAACGGCGATAGTTGGGTAACATGATTGGAAATGGGGATTGGGCAGTTATGGATGGAAGACGCTGTCAGTCAATAGTTATCAGCCATCCATCACCAATCATCAGTGCTGCGTTTAACCCTCACAAATCTAACAACTAGATATGTGCAAGTATAACATCCGCATCTAGAGACAGGTCAGGCTGTCGCAGCCAGCAGCAGCTCGGGGCTAATGCCGGCGTTCCCGTAGCGTGCGCGCAGCGCATATGCGCTTATAGTTAGCATTAAACTAAGCCAGTCCGTCACCGGACCGACTCGTCTTCAAAACCGGACGTGAGACTTTCACCTCATCCGGCTCCTCA
>JACOMV010000271.1 GCA_014324065.1 Hormoscilla sp. SP12CHS1
GCTTTCACCCCAGCACCGGGGGGAGTGGACTTTCACCACTATCACTCGTAAGTTCTCAGGGCTAATGATTCCCTGGTAATGCTCCCCTTTCTTGATTTGTGTCAAGTCAGTTTACTTTAAACGAATCGCACAGTACGTTCACCTTCCGAGTTAGAGATGACGACTGGTTGACCGCCCTCCAATACAGCAACACAACTATTGGTCGTCCCTAAGTCTATGCCAATGACTTTTCCCATAGCTAGCGGCGGTTAATGTTAACAATATCTGAATACACTCTCAGCTATTTGACTGAGTGTCTACTCTGTTATGCACTTAAAAGCGAGCACCAGAGGCCACTCGCCCCTGGTTGACTTATATTTACTATACCCCTTTAATTTTCAATACTTTCATTACTCTCCTCACTCTCGGACACTACAGCTGCTGAAGCTTCCACCGGTTCTCCTGGCGCTGCTGCTACTTTTACCATAGCGTGGCGCAGCACCCGATCGCCCAGCATATACCCCCGCATCAATTCTTCTATCACCGTTCCGTCTGGATATTGGTACGTTTGTTCCCGCATCACCGCTTCATGGAGGTTCGGGTCAAACTCTTCTCCTTCACAACGCATGGCCGACACTCCGATGCCTTTGAGACAGTCTACCAATTGCTTGTATACCCCTTGGTAGCTTTTGTGGATGTTCTTTTCCCCGTCTGTTTGCGGTTTGATCTGCGATCGCGCCCGCTCGAAGTTATCTACCACCGGCAGCAGCTCTTTAATTGTCGCAGACTTTATGCGCTGCTCCATTTCTTCTTTTTCCTTGTAAGTGCGCTTGCGAAAGTTATCAAAATCTGCCGCTATCCGCACTGATTGGTTCTTTACCTCTCTGAGCTGATTTTTTATAGACTCTATTTCGGCCTCCTTCGTCGCCAATTCCACGAACAATGCTTCGTCCACCGTTACTTTCGGTTCTGACAACCCTGTTGCTGCGGACGACTCTGAACCCATAGCCGACTCTATCTCTAATGACTCTGTCGGCTGAGGCCCTGGCCCTGGGCTACTTGCTTCTGATGCCACTTCTGCTGCTATATTTTCAGCCGACCTTGTCGGAACCTGCATTTCCTCTGACACTTCTGGCGAGGATTCCGAATCCCTAATCATATTCTCTAACTGCTTTGACTCGTCGATCATTATACTCTTACTCTACACTGCAAGACTACTACCAGGGAGCCGGTTACACCCGATGCCCCTGTTTTCATTAGGACCACTAAGCTTTTAGCCTAGCTTCTGGACATCCCTTTTTTGGACCAACACGCAATAGTTAGCTTTTTTTGCTGGTCGCCCTACCTTCTGGATGGTTCATTTGGGCCACCCTGCCAGTCTGGATGCTGCTGCATCTCGTCCGATCTGGCGCTGTGGGAAGCTAGGTCTCAGGCGGCACTTTAGCCCTGCCGGTTATCTTATCAATAATTTACCACACCACTTGCTGTTTTGATTATCCCCTGTCCCGGCTTGAAATTGTGATATATTGGGTTACCTAAGTTGCTACCTACAGAACCCCAACACCAAAATTAGCTAAATTAGCCTTTAGAGCCTTGTGATTTACTCCAAAATGGCATAATGTTGGATATCTTTGCCAAAAATGGCTGTCTGAGAATGTTTTGGGACAGTCGCCTGTTGCCCTGACCCCTGCCATCGGACTGCCTCCAGTCATGACCTATAATCGCCGTATCCCTTGCGGGAGCGCAGCCATTTGCGCAGAGTGGCCAGCCTAGCAAGTAGATCGGCTGCATATTTTTAACTGTTTGGTATTGAGTAATAATAGTAGAACGTCGGGGAGCATCTCAATGCAAGCATTTTAGCATTAAATACTGCTAATTGCTCAGAGCTAATTGCGTATACGCAGTGCGCGCAGCGCTATGGAAAAGGGAAAATAGCCCAATTCTCAATTTTCGATTCTAGATTTTCGATTCTCAAGAAGCTTTCACTGGGATGCACCCGAACGTCGGCTTCGCGGCAGATTAGTTGGCCCAGAAGCAATGCTTGACGAAATCAGTGAAAAAACCAGCAAAAATACGTAAATTATTAGTAAATCCCCAACAGCGCGGCATGCGCTTATTGTACAAAATAACCTTTCTCCGTTTGGCAACAAACTGGTCAAGTCAGAGTTTGTAAATAAGGATAAGATACAGCAGGCTTTGATAGAAAGCCGCCAGTCAAAGAAGCCACTGACGCAGGTACTAGAAAGGCTGACAGGTAAGCAACTGCCGCCAGATTTAATTCGCGAGTACAAGAAACAGCAGCTGTTTGAACTGAAGATCCTCTACGGGGTAGATTCTCTAGATCCGGAAATATCTCAGATCGACACGACCCAGGTAGACTCCCTGATTAACACCCTCATCCCTATAGATATATGTCGGAGCTATCGATTGGTACCGCTGTCGAAAAAAGCTAATCCGCATTCGGTATTGGTGGCAATGGTGGATCCAGATAATCTGGCAGCGCTGGACGACCTGAAGCGGGTACTGCACCCCCATGATTTGGAAATGCAGCGGATGGTGATTACCCAAGAAGATTACCAGCAAATCTTTTCCAAATACCTGAAGATATTCTATGGGGTAGATTCTCTAGATCCAGAAATATCTCAGATCGACACGACCCAGGTAGACTCCCTGATTGACACCCTCATCCCTATAGAGATATGTCGGAGCTATCAATTGGTACCGCTGTCGGAAAAAGCTAATCCGCGTTCGGTATTGGTGGCAATGGTGGATCCAGATAATCTGAGCGCGTTTGAAGACCTGAAGAAGATACTGCCCCAAGGTTTGGAAATGCAGTGGATGGTGATTACCCAAGAAGATTACGAGCAAATCATTTCCAAATACCTGGACGAAGAAGTAAAAAGGCAGTCCAAACCAAAGAAAAAGGAGGAAAAGTTTGACCTAGAAATAGATTTAACCCATCTGGACACCAGTATGGCGGATGAGGGGGACGATGAAGAGTCAGATGTTGACCTGAATAAGGCATTAAGTAGTTAGACAAAAATAATTGCACATAGCCATGGGCGACATGCTCCGGATATGGAATGGAGACTAGCGCGAGAGAGTGTGTGAAATTAATTTTGTCCATGTACTTAAAAGATGCGGAAAGTGCCCCAGTCATAAAATGGGTGAATAAAATCCTGGCAAAGGCACTGACAGAGGGGGTGTCGGATATCCATGTGGAACCTCATGAAGAAGATTTGCGGGTGCGCTTCCGCAAGGATGGGGTGCTGGAAGAGCCTTTTCCGAGATTCCCGAAGTCGATTGTTAATGCCCTGACCTCTCGTTTCAAAATTATCTCGAATTTGGATATCGCTGAACGACGGAAACCCCAGGATGGTCGGATACGCAGGAAATTCCACGGACGCAAGGTGGACTTCCGAGTGAATACTCTGCCAGCACGCTACGGGGAGAAGATCGTGCTGCGGATCTTGGATAACTCGTCAACCCAGCTGGGGTTGGATAAGTTAATCACAAATCCAGAGACCCTCGCTCAAGTCCGGGAAATGTCGTCGCGTCCCTTTGGACTGATTTTGGTGACGGGACCAACGGGTTCGGGTAAGTCTACTACTCTGTATTCAATCCTGGCAGAAAGAAACGATCCGGGGGTGAATATCAGCACGGCGGAAGACCCGATCGAGTATGCGTTACCGGGCATTAATCAGGTGCAGGTGATTCGGCAAAAAAATATGGACTTTTCCTCGATTCTGCGGGCGTTCCTGCGGCAAGACCCGGATATAATTCTGGTGGGTGAGACGCGGGATAAGGAAACGGCAAAAACGGCAATTGAGGCGGCGTTGACGGGACACTTGGTGCTGACGACTCTACACACGAATGACGCGGCAGGGGCGATCGCCCGCTTGGACGAAATGGGGGTAGAACCTTTCATGGTCTCCGGGGCATTGCTGGGTGTGGTGGCCCAAAGCTTGATGCGGCGGGTTTGTAGCGAATGTCGCATTGCCTATACCCCCACGCCTGAAGAACTAGCCCGCTACGGCATGTCGGCTTCTAAAGAGGCAGGGGTGACTTTCTATAAAGCTAAGACGATTCCTCCTGATGCTCGGGGATATCTGAAGGAACTCTGCCCCAAATGTAGTGGCGTGGGCTACAAGGGTCGTTGCGGGGTATATGAATTACTGCAAGTGACAGAAAACCTCCAAGTGCTGATCAATGCAGGGGCCCCGACGGAGCGGATTAAGGAGGTAGCTGTCGAAGAAGGAATGATCACATTACTGGCCTATAGCTTAAACCTGGTACGGGAAGGTGCGACAACCTTGGAAGAAGTGGAGCGCGTGACTTATACGGACACGGGTCTGGAAGCGGAACTGAAAGCAAAGCGGAAGGTGGGTCTGACCTGTAAAACTTGCAGCGCGGGACTGCAGCAGGAGTGGCTAGAATGTCCATACTGCATGACACCTCGCTTTACTGATTAACAGTTTTGATGTGACTTTAGATAAGGAGACAGCGCTATGGAATTAATGATCGAAGACGTGATGGATTCTCTGATCGAGCAGGGTGGGTCGGACATGCATATCCAGGCAGGTGCGCCGATCTACTTCCGGATCAGTGGGAAATTGACTCCTCAGCCCGAATTTGGCGAAGAACTGGATGCTCAATTTTGTCAGCGTCTGATATTTAGTATGCTGAATAATAACCAGCGCAAGGCTCTGGAGCAAAACTGGGAGCTAGACTGTGCTTATGGGGTAAAAGGATTGGCTCGCTTTCGGGTAAATGTATACCGGGAACGTGGTTGCTTTGCGGCTTGCTTGCGGGCCTTGCCTTTTAAAATTCCCAATTTCGAGAAGCTGGGAGTGCCAGAGATAATGCGGGAACTCTCAGAACGACCTCGCGGGATGGTGTTGATCACGGGTCAGACCGGTAGTGGGAAGACGACGACAATAGCGGCGATCCTGGATCTGATCAACCGCACCCGCTCAGAGCATATCATAACGGTGGAAGACCCGATCGAATATGTATTCCCGAATATCAAGAGTCTGTTTCACCAACGGCAAAGGGGAGAAGACACTAAGAGCTTTGCTAATGCGCTGAGGGCAGCCCTGCGGGAAGACCCGGATATAATCCTAGTGGGAGAAATGCGCGACTTGGAGACGACCGGTCTGGCGGTGTCGGCAGCAGAAACGGGTCACTTGGTGTTTGGCACGATGCACACTAACTCGGCAGCAGGGACGATCGACCGCTTGCTGGATGTGTTCCCGCCAATTCAACAACTCCAAATCAGGGCCCAAATATCAGGGTCTTTGGTAGGGGTCTGTAGTCAAAACCTGGTAAATAAAATCGGCGGCGGTCGGTGTGCAGCTCAGGAAATCATGGTGAATACTCCCGCGATCGGGAACTTGATTCGTGAGGGTAAAACTGCTCAAATTTACTCTGCCATCCAAACCGGGGCAAAGATGGGCATGCAGACGATGGAAATGGCTTTAGCAAGACTGGTACAGGAAAATAAGGTAACCTATGAAGACGCGATCGGCAAGTGCAATAAAATAGATGAGCTGAATCGTCTTATTGGACCAGGGGTAAAAGCAGGAGCCAAAAAGTAGCTAGCACAGTCGGAGTGCCGCCAAGGGATGACAGTTGTTAGTTGTTAAGGGTAGGAGAACTAACAACTAAAAACTAAAAACTAACATAGAACAGCCATGCCAACTTTTATTGCTAGTATTCGGGACTCAACAGGACAGCAGAAAAAAGAAAAGTTAACGGCAGACAATATTCAGGCAGCACGGACTTCTCTGATCAATAAGAGACTGTTGGTGCAGGACATCAAGAAAGCAGGTTGAAACCTGAAGGATATTGACTTCGACGAACTAAATGAAGCATTTACCATTGCGACAGCTAGTATCACGGTTAAGGATATAGCTGTATTTTCGCGTCAATTTGCGGCAATGGTAAATGCGGGGGTGGGGATGGTTAGATGCCTGGGGGTGTTAACAGAAGAATGTGAAAATCATAAGCTGAAACATGCTCTGAAGAAAATTTCGGGCGAGGTGCAAGAGGGAACAAATCTGTCGGAGGCAATGGGCAAACATCCGGCTTGCTTTAGCGATCTATACGTGGCGATGATATCGGCAGGGGAAGTAGGGGGGGTACTAGATGAGGTGCTCAACCGTCTGGCAAAGTTGCTAGAAGATGCGGCCAGGTTGGAAAACGAGATGAAGTCAGCTATGTCCTACCCAGTGACGGTAGGAACCTTGGCGACGATCATTTTTATTAGTCTGTGTGTTTTTCTGCTGCCTACTTTTTCGGTTATTTTTGAAGACATAGGAGTAGAACTGCCAGCCTTCACCCAGTTCATGCTGGGAATTAGTGACTTTCTGATAGATGGCAAAAAGTCCTTGGGACTAGGGGCAATACTGTTCGCGCTCAAGTTGATTTACGATCAATGGTACAAAACTCGGAGGGGGAAGTTGATAATGGATAAAATATTCCTGAAGCTACCGTTGTTTGGAGAACTGATAATAAAAACAGCGACGGCGCGTTTTTGCCGCACGTTTGGGACGTTATCTCGCGCGGGAGTGCCAATCCTAACTTCTTTGGAAATTGTCCGGGATACGGCGGGGAATCAGGCGATATCAAATTCGGTGGAAGCGGCCCGCAATGAAATTCAGGGCGGGGGCATGATCAGCGTGGCTTTGGAAAGAGATAAAGTATTTCCAGCCCTGGCGATCGCGATGATGAAGATTGGTGAGGAAACGGGGCATATAGACCAAATGCTGATGAAAGTGGCTGACTTCTATGAGGATGAAGTTGAGCAAGCTGTCAAAGCACTTACCAGTATGCTGGAACCAGTGATGATCGTGGTGATTGGCGGGATGGTAGGTTCGATTTTGCTGTCGATGTATCTGCCCATGTTTAAGGTGTTTGAATCACTGTAAAAGTGGAGAATTGAGAATGGAGAATTGAGAATGGTTTAATAGTAAATTCATAATTCAAAATTCACTATGAAGCAAGTAGGATTATCGGAGCGAAGTCAGAAAAATGGCGGTAAAAAAAATAATTACGAAGCGTTACTGGCAGAATATAGTAACACGGAAGCGGCGATCGAACTCTTGAAGCAGTACCGACCATACTTGGAAATGATTCCTAGTATGCGCCGATCGGACGAAAGCTTGATTACAATTCCGATGCCAGTGGTGCGCATCCGCCCTAGCGACCAGAAAGGATATAATCAGACTCCGTCGGGGTTGACATGTCTGCCATGCGAGGTAGGAATTTTGATGTGCGATCCGGAGTGGAAAATTAAAACGGGGACGGATATTTTTGTGTTTATTCATCGTCGGAATGAAGATTTTTCTGACCTATTAGGTCGCTGGCGTCATACCCAGGTATGGTTGGATCGGGGCTATGAGTGGTTGATGCCTCCTCGCTATAAACATATTTTCGGTGAAGGATCTGAGCAGATATTTCTTTCGTTTGTGGTGTTCGCAGAAACACCGGAACGGATTAAGCGCGGCCTGGAGGGTGCTTACCTACCTTTTGTGGTTCAGACCTTGCGTCCAGCTATTGAAGAAGAAACTACGGAATATTTGGGCGTTGCACAACTACGGGATGATAAGGGTTGAAAATTGAAAATTGTGAATGGTCAATTGAAATAGTCATAAATGTCCTCGTGGCAATTTTCAATTTGCAACCATTGACTGCTATCATTCCAAAAATGTGCAACGCCGAATATTTGTATCCCGAAAGTATAAAAGCGGAAGATTGACTTCTGCACTAGGTAGAATGAATGAAAGTGGTTAGTAGGATGGGCACCGCCCACCAGGCTATATAATGTAATAGGTGTACAAAGAACGTCTAGGCGTGAAAGCGCTTGGGAAGCACTAAAGTGCTTACTACGAACGGCGCCGAAGCACTTTAGTGCTTACTACGAACGGCGCCGAAGCACTTTAGTGCTTACTGGGTGTGGTCAAAAGTAGTTGATAGAGCATAGGATAAATTTTGTCCAGGGCTTAATTTGTGATAATCATTATCATTCTATTTTGTCAAAGATAACTTGGGAAATATTAACATATATGTATAATAGGAGATAATTTACGCATCAAACATTTTCGTAATATCCGTACAAGCATTCTGGGAAGAAAGATGGCAGTATTGATAATTGATAATCAGAATAAAATTGATTATCAACACTGCCATGACTAAAGATTATACAGATGTTATCACAGAAGTTTGTCAATTGTTTTTCAATGCCATTTGCTCCCGAGAATCCAATTTAGTGGATAAGGTACAGATACTAGACGGGGAGATTTTTAAACTATTAC
>JACOMV010000272.1 GCA_014324065.1 Hormoscilla sp. SP12CHS1
TAGCTGAATTGGGTCTGCATTGAGTATAGCTCTAGTTTAGCACAAAAATGTTCTACTTGTTTCCTGAACAAGCTGTACTCGCAAGAAAACAATAAAAATGTATTAGTCCGTAGATTGGGTTGACGCCAGGAAACCCAACACATATCTCAGCTATAGGTTGGGTTGAGGCACGAAACCCAACCTATAGTTTACTAAACGATGTTCCAGATCGGCTGCTTCTTCAAGGCAGGCCAGAATGTCTTGCTCTGTCAGTTCAGGAAAGTCCTCTAAAATTTCAGCATAAGACATTCCGGCTGCCAACCAGCCAAGCACGTCATAAACAGTGATACGCATATACAGGCTTACCTCCCCGCTTATCCGGCTCAATTGTAATCAGGTCGCGATAGCTCATGGCCCATAGATGTTTAGGATCTAGTCTAGCTTAACACATGACGGCACTGACAATTCATGTCTCATTATACATCTCGAATAAATTGCTATACAATAGAGCCAAGGTAACAGATTAAGATTATGGCAACTCAACTCCAAGCCCGCCAAAAGAGTCTCTATGAAACTGATTTTGTCCGTTGGGTGGAAACCACAGTAGCACAACTTCGTGCCCAAAACTACTCAAGGGTAGACTGGGCCAACTTAATCGAAGAAATTGAGGATATGTCGAGAAGGGAACGGAAAAGCCTGAAAAGTAACCTGATAGTGATTCTGCTGCACCTGCTCAAATGGCAATATGAACCAGATTATCGCAGTGGCAGTTGGCGAGGCAGTATTCGGGAACATCGCAGACGCATTCAGGATGACTTAAAAGATTCGCCAAGTTTGAGACCCTACCTACAGGAGATATTTGAGGAGTGTTATGAAAATGCCCGATCGTGGGCAGCAGATGAGACAGGCTTGGCCTTATCAACTTTCCCTGCTGATTGTCATTATACCTCAGAACATTGCCTGGATTATGACTTTTTACCAGAGTAAATAAATCCACGCATTCCCTTACTCTCGTTCCCAGGCAGAGCTTGGGAACGTCAAGATTGAGGCTCTGCCTCCTCTTTCAATTCTCAAGTTTAGACTCCCAGGCGGCTGCTACAATGGATAAAGCCACGATCGGGGCTGTAACGGCTCTGAGGATGCGCAGTCCCAAGGACACTGGTTGGAAACCACACCCGATCGCCCTGGCAACTTCTGCTTCCGTCCATCCCCTTTCCGGTCCCGTCGCAATGACAATTTTCTCTTGCGAACAGTCCTGCAAGCTATCCAATAAATGGGGAGATTCGCCCCGCGCCACGCAAATATATTTTCCCTCGTTCCCTGGCTCTGCCTGGGAACGCAAGAGATTATTTTCTAACTTGGCTGAAGTAAAATCTGACAAAGCTGTAGCGAATGCCACAGGTTCTAAGAGCCCGGGCAGGATCTGACGTTCGGATTGTTCGGCGGCTTCATCAGCGATCCGCCGCCAGCGGGTAAGCTTTTGGGAACTGGGTTTGAGTAAAGTCCGATCGCTCACCACTGGGATAATGGAACTGACTCCTAACTCCGTGCAGCAGCGCACGATATTATCAAATCCGTTACCTTTAGGCAAGGCAACCATCAGGGTTACCGCTACTGGCAACTCAGTTTGCACGGGAATGGTTTCTATAATCTTAGCAGTTGCTGCTGCTAGGAGTTCGCACAGCCACCAAGTCCCCTGTCCGTTGATTGCCATAAAGCGATCGCCCGCCTGCAAGCGCAAGACTCGCCCCAGATAATGCTGTTGCTGGCGAGTCAAGCAAACCTGACCGTCTTGTAGTTGCGTTGGTGCGATCGCCAACCGTTGCAGTCGATCGTGATTCATGACTAATGGCTAACTCGCAATAATACTCTCCTTTTCCATTCTTCATTAACCATTTTCCCGCAAATAAGCCTCGATCGCCTCTGTTGCCAACTGAGTCATGGACTTACCTTGCTGAGTAGCAAGATCCTTGAGACGCTTATATGTGGTATCGCGCACTCCCACTCGATACCGCGCCTTACTAGCAGTAGCGGTCTTGCCATTCACAGGGGTTTCCCCTGGTTGATAGCTAGCAGCAAAGCTGCGCAGGGCCTCTAACCCCACGCGATGACAAAAATCTCCAAAGCTTTCTGGTACTAGCCCTGGTTGGCGTGACTGCTTAAAATAGACAAATAAAGGTTCTAAAGTCGCTTCTAGAGTTGACTGGTGCATCTTATCGAGATATACTTGAGCCAAACGGTTCTGATTTGAGTCAGCACCCAGCCAAACCTGATAGGACTCTGGTGCTTGACCGACAAACGCTAATTCTGCCATATAAGGTCTCGCACAACCATTCGGACAGCCCGTCATCCGCACCACAAAATGCTCTTGTTCTAACCCTAACTTATTCAGCAGCGATCGGATGCGATCTAAAATACCAGGTAGCGCCCGTTCTGATTCCGTAATCGCCAAACCACAGGTAGGCATAGCTGGGCAAGCCATGGAGTAACGGACTAAGCTATCAATTTTACCTGGATCGACTTCAACACCATTTAAGATCAAAATTTCGTTGATTTCCAACTGCTGTTGGGGTTCAATCTCATACAAGATGATATTGTGGTTAGGCGTCAGCCGCATGGGCAGGTCAAATTTTTGCACGATATCGCGCAAAGCCGTTTTCAGATTAAACGTTCCTTCATCTTTAATCCGACCATTTTCAATCGAGATGCCCAGGAAAAGGTTCCCATCTCCCTGTTCGTGCCAGCCCAGATAGTCCAGATATTTAAATTCTGGCAGGGACCGGAAGGGTGATAAGGGTTTACCGAAGTATTCGGACACCTTGCGGCGGAATTTATCTACTCCCCAGTCGCCGAGGAGATATTTCATTCTCGCATGACGCCGATTCACCCGATCGCCATAGTCCCGCTGAGTTGCTACAATTGCCTTCACCAGATCGTAAACATCTTCTTTGGCCACATACCCGATCGGGTCAGCTGTTCTAGGGAATGTCTCCTCTTTCCCGTGAGTGCGGCCCATACCGCCCCCAGCATAGATATTAAACCCTTCCAATTGACCGCTGTCATCTGTCAGGACCACCAAACTTATATCTTGGGTGAGCAGATCGACTGAATTATCCCCGGGCACCGTCACCGATATCTTAAACTTGCGGGGCATATAATGTTCCCCGTAAATCGGTTCTTCCTTATCAGAGAATATAGTACCGTTACCATTCCGCTGCCGCGCCGCTTTCACTTCTGGGGCTTCCGAAGCCCCGATCGCCTTTTCGCCATCCAACCATATTTCATAGTAAGCTCCTGTTTGGGGCGTCAGCAAGTCAGCAATATTGTTAGCATACTCCCAAGCATACTGGTACTCGGGGCAATCTTTATATGGTGCCGCTGGGGCCATGACATTGCGATTCAGGTCGCCACAGGCTCCCAGAGTTGACCCCATACTGTTGATAATCGAGGCGAATACCGTCTTTAGATTTTGCTTGAGCACCCCGTGGAGTTGAAAACCTTGCCTGGTGGTTGCTCTGATTGTCCCGTTGCCATACTCGGACGACAGGCGATCTAGAGTAATATACAACTCTGGGGGAATAAAGCCCCCCGGAGAGCGAGTGCGCAGCATCATTTGGTAGTCTTTCGACTGTCCCATCTGGCGGTTATCCCGGTTATCCTGCTGATAGGAGCCGTGAAATTTGAGAATCTGGATGCCGTCTGCCGAGAAATGATTTGTGTCCTCTAGCAGTTCCGAGGCTACTGGTTCCCGCAGATAATTACTGCGTTCCTTTATGCCTTCTAACTTGGAAGATTTTTTAGCTGTGGGGGGATTTGTCAAAGATGAAACCATTGTCACTACCATGCAACCATAATATTTAAAACCCACTCACCGTACTGGCAGTTGGGTGTGATTAGACTGGTTATAACCTAGTCATCCAGTCTTAATTTCGGTCAATTCTCCTATTTTATCAGCCAGGATCCAGCGCTCGTCAACACTTAGATTTTCTTAATAAGTCGTCATACATAAGTTTTTGTACCTAAATACGATCGGATTTTAAGTAGCTGAAACCCTTTAGCTGTGAGGATTTCGGGCATACAGACAACAGACAACAGAGTTGTGACTAAGTGCCCAAAAACCTACACATCTCTCATATTTGGGCGAAAAATCAGTACGCTAGGGTTGGTAAGCAGTAACAAAAATCTTCTCTGCCTTACGGATTTTTGCTAAACACAGCCTAGTTTGGTTGTAGCTATAGTTAGAAAATCAAGCTAATGAAACTAATGCAATCCAACAAGAAACGAGCATTGACTGCTCGCAAATAAATGAAACATGAGTATTATACCCCAGTCCAAGCAGCTAACCTTTTGGGAGTACATCCAGAGTCCCTCAGAAGGTGGGAACGAGAAGGTAAAATCACATCGTACCGAACGCCAGGTGGGCAGCTACGATGTGCCCCGGGAGCTTTCTCGCACAAAAGGGGGACATCGCCGTTTCCTCAAAAGGGAAATTGAAAGATTTGCAGGCATCGAGTTGCCAACTACAACTGTTTGTTATGCAAAGGTCTCAAGTTATTCCCAACGTGACGATGCAAGAGCCGACAACTTGAATATCTGCGCCCCCACTATCCAGAGGCGGAATTCATTTCATAAATTGGAGTCCAGCTTAATTTTAGACGGCGAAAATTTAAGTCCATTCTGGAACTAATTGTCAAGCAGGATATCCAGCGGATTGTCGTTGCCCACCGCGACAGAATCTGCCGTAAGGGCTACGAACTGGTTAAGTGACATTGCTTATACAATGCAGTTCAACTCGTGGTTTTCAATCTCACATAACTCAGTCCAGAACAAGAGCTTGTTCTGGATATGTTGTCCATTATCCACTGTTTCAGTTCTTGGCTCTACGGTTTGCGAAAGGACAGAAAAAAAATCAGCGAGAAAGTACGGGAAGAACCCATTCAAGAGAAGCAAAAATATTACGCCGAACAGCGTTCTGAAAATTACGCTATTTCCTGAGCCGGAATTACACAGGATTTGGAAACGCTGGTTAGCTGCTTACCGCTGGGTTTACAACCAATGCATTGAGTTCTATAACTACAACCGGGTGCTGCCAGAGGGGCAATCTTTAGACCAGTACATACAAAAGTTGCAAAGCCAACCCGAAAATGAGTGGACAAAATGTTTAGGGAAAACCAGGCAAGAGGCTGTCTGTGAAGCAACGCAGGCCCACAAGCAATCCCGAAAAATCAAGAAGGGTAAGAGTTGGCTGCGATACAGGTCGTGTCGTAATAAATCACAAGTTATTCAGTTTAAGAATGATGCGTACAGAAATGGGACTTGGTACAAAACGAAGATTGGTAACTTAGAGTTCACCGTTGCTAAAGGCTATGAATTACCTGCTAATTGTGTCTACGGCACAGAATTCGTCTACCAACGGGGACAATGGTTGGCTTGCTTTCCTCAGTATGAACCTGTAGTGTAAACTAGCTCGGATAAAGTAATTGCACTCGACCCAGGTAATCGCACTTTTTTAACTGGTTATGATGGAGATAACTCCGGCCTTAGAGATTGGAAAGAGAGACATCGGGCGGCTCACCAGGCTGTGCCTGCACCTAGACAAACTCATAGGAAAAAAAGTAAAAGCCACCGGGAAAATTAACAAGCGATTGCGATACTTGCTGAATCAAGTAATCGAGCGGCTGCGATTTAAGATTCGTTGCCTTGTGGATGATGTTCATCGGAAAGCTACCAATCTACTCACGAACAGTTACAAGTTGATATTTCTGCCGACCTACGAAACTTCCTCTATGGTACTGAAAGCTAAACGTAAAATTAATCGCAAGTCTGTTAGAAATATGCTTACTTGGGCGATGGGACGGTTTGCTTCCCATCTGGAGCAGGCAGCAAAAAGGAAAGAGGTACTCTGGTAGCCGAGGGTTCCCGGAGCGTTCGCTGCAACGAGGCTTACACTAGCAAAACTTGCCCATCCTGTGGCAACATCCACAAAAAGCTAGGCGCCTCAAAGATTTACAAATGCCCACATTGCGGTTACAAAGCGCCCCGTGATTGGGTCGGCGCTCTCAACATTATGCGCTCGAGCTTTGCAGGCTGTCGCCTTCGATATCAGAGATGGCGTTATCACTATCTCTGATGCCGATG
>JACOMV010000273.1 GCA_014324065.1 Hormoscilla sp. SP12CHS1
AGGAGCCGGATGAGGTGAAAGTCTCACGTCCGGTTTTGAAGACGAGTCGGTCCGGTGACGGACTGGCTTAGTTTAATAGTTAGAACCAAAGTTAGAACCGCCAGGTCCAACCGCTGGCCGCCACCGGGCTTCGTTTCCGGAGACACCCACCCATGTCGTGCGCGGGTGCGACACGACATGGTGGGTGCTCTCGGAAACGATCGGGAAATCTCTCGGCGACATCCCTTGGGTAGTGCTTAAGGCGCTCCCAAGGGATGCCAAAAGTGAGAATGGCTGCGCCACGCTGCGCGATCGGAAAGTCATCGGGATGGGATGAAGCATAAAAGTATGACAAATATAGTTAAAATTCCTCTAAGGCTGTACCCACTCTTGTTGGGGGGTGATAGCAGCCCGGACAGCCAGTTAAGTACAGGAGATCTGCCGGAGAAATCCCCCACCCGCAACCTGATGGGTTTGCAGCGCTCTTGCCGTCTCTTTGTTTGGTTCTGGTTCCTATACGAACTTCTGGTCTTATGCTCCCAATTTTATAAAGCGATGAAATAGTTAAGATCCCCAACCCCCCTTAGTAAGGGTGGGTTGGGGGGATCGGCAACAGGATTATGAGATACTTAAGGAGTTACTAATTGTATCATCATTAAGTTAAAATGCTATAACAACTTGGCTTCTAATGTATTTCCCTAGGATAGGAGAACATGTAAAACGGAGGATTTAGAGGCTCAGCCCATGATTGAGATGAAAGTCGCTGGAATAGCATTGGATGCGGGCACGCGCAGCCCGATCGTCCTGTTAAAAGATACCACGGACCGCAGGGCCTTGCCAATTTATATCGGTCAAGACCAGGCCAAGGCAATTATAAATGCACTGGAAAGGCAAAGTCCCCCGCGACCTTTGACTCACGACCTGATGGTCAATATTATGTCAGCCTGGGACATGGCCCTAGATCGGGTGATCGTTCACTCCCTCCAGGACAACACATTCTATGCTGTCCTGACGGTGCGTCAGGGTGATGAGAAAAAAGATATCGATGCCCGTCCTAGTGATGCGATCGCCCTGGCGATCCGCACGGGAACGCCCATCTGGGTGATGGAAGAAGTGATTGCCGATGCCTCAATTCCGGTCGATCAAGACGCAGACGAAGCGGAACGCAAAGCTTTCCGGGATTTTGTCTCCAACCTCCGACCAGAGGATTTTATCGAGAGAGGACGCAAGATAAATTGAATCATGAATGGGAAATTGCTTGGCTCTCCTGGGTTTTTGGTGTAAATTGTATTAGATAATTACAATTTTTACAAAGTAAAAAGGCTGAAAGAATTGATTTTCCAGACATATAACTAAAAGTTATCGCTAAAAACCCAGGAGACTCAATTGCTTCTTGAGAATGGAAATGAAGAAATAAATCTACCGTTCTCAAATCTCAAATCTCAAAGTCAATAGTTTTTAATTGATAACTATTGAATATTGACTTTTAAGGTTATGCAATATCGACGTTTTGGGAAAACAAATCTACGTTTGTCAGTGTTTTCCCTCGGAACGATGCGACCTCTAGCATCTTTGGAAAATCTGCGATCGACTGTAGAACGGGCTATATCCTTAGGGATTAATCATCTAGAAACGGCCAGAGGATACGGGAAAAGCGAGCAATATCTGGGTGCTGTCTTGGATACTCTTAAACCGAAACAGCAACTATACATCACTACTAAGCTGCCGCCAACTGCTGAGGCTGCTAAAATGGAGCGGTGGATTGATGATTCTCTGGAACGCTTGCAGGTTAATTATATCGATTGTCTGGCGATTCATGGCTTAAATACTTGGGAACATTTGAGCTGGATCAAATCGCCGACTGGCTGTATGCAAGCTGTGGAAAGGGCGATCGCATCTGGAAAGGTACGACATGTGGGCTTTTCTACTCACGCCCCCCTTGAGGTGATAATGGCGGCAATTAATACAGATTTATTTGCCTTTGTCAATCTGCATTATTACTTATTTTTTCAGCGAAATGCTCGGGCAGTGAAATTAGCCCGGGAAAAGGATATGGGCATCTTCATTATTTCACCAGCAGATAAAGGAGGTCTGCTCTACAATCCGCCCCCTAGGTTGCAACAGCTATGCTATCCCTTTTCACCCCTGGAATTGAATTACCGCTTTTTGTTGGGCGATCGGGGCATAACCACCCTCAGCGTCGGTCCCGCCACCCCAGAGGAACTCACTGCACATCCGCAAGTGGGCGAATCGTGTCCAGAGACGCCCACCCTGTCGTTCGCCTGCTCGGCAACGACATGGGTGGGCGCTCTCGGACACCGGGTAGAAGAGTTAACAACAGATGAAATAGCAGTTTTAGAGGGTTTAGAAAAGCAGCTAGTGACAGCATTGGGCCCAAGCAAGTGCTCTCAATGCTATGGCTGTTTACCTTGTCCAGAAAAGATCAACATTCCCGAAGTATTGCGGCTGCGGAATTTAGCAGTTGCCTACGACATGAACGAGTATGGAAAATATAGATATGGAATGTTTGAAAATGCAGGTCATTGGTTTCCGGGCAGGAAAGGCAACCGGTGCACTAGCTGCGGGGACTGTCTACCCCGATGTCCAGAACAGCTAGATATCCCCACCCTGCTGTTCGACACCCATCAGCGTCTGAAGGTAACTTCTGGGCGTCGGCTGTGGGAAGAAGATGGTTAAGCGGTAGAGAATGGTTCATTGAGAATGGTTCATTGAGAATGGTAACGAGAGGGAAGCCCACGTGCGGGCTTCCCTCTCATGCCCAGATTATCGAAGCATTTGGCAATGTCCAAAGGCTAGCTTGAGGATTTCCAAATTATGCAGCAAATTCCCATGACTTACCATCACTCCTTTTGGCTTCCCTGTAGGACCGGAAGTATACTGGATAAAGGCCAGGGTATCTGGGCTTACTTCCACCACCTGGCAATCCGATCGCGCAGCGTGGCGCAGCCATAGCTAAGTGGCTGTGTATTCGATCTGTGGCAATCCCTTTCAATCCTGCTAATTCGGGATTTTCCCCAAAGTGACTCCCGATTCCGCTCGACTCTGATGCAGTTGTCAGGGTTGGCAAGCGCGTCCAATCACTACTTATGACCCACTACCAACCCATCTAATGCGAGTATAACTATATGTGCTTAAGCAATGGTAGCCCGACCGCTCAAGTAGTCCTGTAACTGGCGATTGTGGTCATGAGATAGCTTACCCTCTGGCAGTGATGTCAGCTCAAAAGCTTGAACTGCACTAATTTCCAGAGTATCCCGAACTTGCATTTTACCGGTAACTTCCGCTTCCACCGTTATACAAATAGAATGGATTCTGGGGTCGCGGTCTGGTGCTGAATAAACACCCAGCAACTGGCTAATTTTGACAACTTCCAGACCCGTCTCTTCAGCTAACTCTCGCCGCACCGTCGTAGGAATATCCTCCCCCCAGTCCACCAAGCCTCCGGGTAGTCCCCACAGACCATTGTCACGACGCCGGACCAGTACTATCCGACCATCAGCCAATCTGGGGATGATGGTAGCACCAGTGACCGGGTGACGGAAGATTATGCCCAAGACTGTTTGTACGAACTGCCATGACCGACGCATAAGTGATTTGTTAGTTGTGAGAGGCCATCAAGCCCGGAAAAATCGCAAAATATTTTTAATCTTAGCATGAATCGCCCCCACAGGAGGTCGAAACTTGAGTTATACTAAGAAAATTACCCATCGTAACATGCCGATTTTTCGGACCGGACGCGGGCCGATCGGGCACGGTGTACTGGCAACAGCATGCCCCCACCCGATAACTAGGCATTATTTTTGTTGTTAGTAATGAGGTGAACATGGCCAAGCGCCGCAACCCCAAGAAAGAAAAGGCGCAGCGTAATCTAGCATACGCCCGCAAATTTCGCAAACGGAAACAGACAGGTCGCTTCTCCAGACGACGGTTTGACAGGCAACCGACAGCAGAGGAAGACGATATGGAAAAGGACTCCTCTGTAGCCATGTAAAGTACGGGATCTAACCTCCCGATACTGTGGCTAAGCGATCGCGCCCTGCTTGAATGGCTTTCCTGACCTGCTCGAAGCCAGTACCGCCGTAACTGTTACGCGCGGCCACGACTTGCCAGGGGGAGATCGCCTGATAAATATCTGACTCAAAGGCCGGATGCAGGGCTTTCCATTCCTCCAAACTGAGATCCGGCAGCAGTTTACCGGCAGCAAGGCTAGTTTTCACGGCCTTACCTACGAGGTTGTAAGCTTCCCGGAAGGGAACGCCCCGCGCGGCCAAATAGTCAGCTACATCTGTGGCGTTAGAGAAGTCTGACGCCACAGCTTGTTCTAGGCGTTCGGTCCGAAATTCTATCCCCTCCCGCAGCAAGATCGTCATGGCTTGCAGACAGGCTTTCAGGGTTTTCACGCTGTCAAATAAGGCTTCTTTATCCTCTTGCAGGTCTTTGTTGTAGGCCATTGGCAGTCCCTTCATCAACACCAGCAGGGCCTGGAGATGACCGAAAACTCGACCCGTCTTACCCCGCACCAGTTCGGGTACGTCGGGGTTTTTCTTTTGGGGCATAATGCTGGATCCGGTAGCACAGCTGTCAGAGAGGGTGACAAAGCTAAATTCCCGTGACGCCCAGAGAATGATTTCCTCTGATAGACGACTCAGGTGGACCATAATCAAGCTGGCGCTACAACAGAATTCCACCGCAAAGTCGCGATCGCTCACTCCATCCAAACTGTTACCATAGACACTGGCAAACCCCAGTTCCTCTGCTGTATATTGGCGGTCAATGGGAAAGGTCGTCCCCGCCAGGGCACCACAACCGAGGGGAGAAATATTTACCCGCTTCCAGACATCACCCAAGCGTTCCCAGTCTCGTTGGGCCATTTCAAAATAAGCCATCAGGTGATGTGCCAAACTCAAAGGTTGGGCCCGTTGCAGGTGAGTGTAGCCCGGAATTAAAGTTTCCACATGAACTTCGGCCAGGTCTAGCAATACCTCCTGAAACTGGCGCAACTGAGTTCTAATTTGCTCTATTTGATCCCGCAGATATAGCCTGGTGTCAGTTCCTACCTGATCGTTGCGCGATCGGGCCGTATGCAGCTTTTTGCCCACATCACCTGCTATTTCTGTCAGCCGCCTTTCTACGGCCAAATGAACATCCTCGGCATCAATTCCGGGTTGGAATTTTCCTTGCCTGTATTCCGAGCGAATTTGCTCCAGTCCAGCCAGTAATTGGGACTTTTCTGCTGCTGAAATTATCCCCGTGCGGGCCAGCATTTTGGCATGCGCTCCCGAACCATTTAGGTCATATTCTATCAGCTCTATGTCAAAACCTATGCTGGCATTAAATTCCTCAATCGCCGGGTGCAGCGCCCGATCGAACCGCTGACTCCAAGTTTTTGCTTCTGGTTGCTGTGGTAATTGATTATTCAAATTTACAACTAACCTCCATAGGTGGTAAACTTCCGCACTAGATACCCGAGAATGAGGCCGAGGATAAAGGCATATACCTGCCCACTTTCAATAAAGTTGTTAACGGCTTCCTTAAAATCTGCCACCAAGTCAGCATCTGTTTGCTGATCCAAGACTATCTGTCGCAAGTATAAATGCCGTCCAGAATCACTGCCATTGATAAATTTATTAACTTACATTGCCACTGCTCCTGTTGATTATTCACTATTATTAATTCGCATTACCACCAGAGTCATATCATCGTAATTGTCATTGCCCGGACCGATAAAATCATCGACTCGATCGAACAGATAATCCAAAATCGCTTCTGGGTCGCTATATTCCTGACAAGCCTCCTGGAAAGCCGCGATCAAATTGTCCTCGTCGAAGCGATCGCCCTTTTGGTTAGGCGCATCAGTAAAACCATCGGTGTAATAAATAATCGTGTCACCCTGTTCCAGACTAGTTTGAGCATCATCATATTCAGAATCCACATCCAGACCGATCAGCATTCCCATTGTATCCAGGCGTTGGATAGTTTGAGTTGCCGCGTGCCACAGGAAAGGGGGATTGTGGGCAGCATTGCTGTAAGACAGGATGCGAGTTTGGGGGTTATACTCGGAATAAAACAAGGTCACAAATCGATTAGATTTTTCCAAATCGGCGTACATGGCATGGTTCAGGTGTTGGAGAATCTGCGCTGGTGAGTGGCCATTCAGGACTTCTGCTCGCAGCATCCCCCGCAGCATAGTCATAATCAGACCTGCGGGAACCCCCTTACCCATAACATCTGCGATAGTCACGCTCCAACAGCCCGATTCATTATCCCCACAATATGTTGGATCGTGGCTGACGGGAATGAAATCATAGTAATCTCCTCCGACGCGGTTAGCCGTCTGGCAGCGAGCCGCCAGTTCTACTCCTTGAATTTTAGGGCATTCGTGAGGCAGCAGTTGCAACTGAATTTCCGCACCAATTTCTAACTCCCGTGAGAGCCGTTCTTTTTTGCGCAGTTCGGCAGAGAGTTCGTCATTTTCAATCGCCACCGCCGTTTGGTCGGCCACCAACCGGACTAACTTCTGGTGCGTCTCCGTCCAGGTGTATCCCCGGTTCCGGCTCAAGATGTACAGACGTCCCCTTTCAGTTTTCTTAGCTAGAATTGCCGTGCCAAACAGCTGTGTATCATGTCCTAAGTAATGGCTCACTTCCCGATCCAGGACTGCTGATATCTGGCTAGTATCAACCGATTCGTCTCCATCCCGAGGTGTGAATTGACGATTGACTGTTTCCAGGGCTTTGCGGATATCCTGACATTGAACAGTATCGTGGCAATGCATTTGATCTAGCCTTAGCTGACCATTGGGCTTAAACAGCACCAAGGCACCACCATCGGCATCTGTCACCCGAGATGCGATCAGAGGAATTAATTCCAGAAACTGATTCAGGTTATTGAAGCTGCGCAGGGCAAACCCTAGAGAAATCAACAAGTCTTGGGTTTTATTCTGTTCGCGGCGCAACCGGGCCACCAGTTCCTTGAGGACAACAACTGGGTTTTTTTCTGGTGAGGCAATGTCATTGGTGCCGCAGTGCAGATCAGTGTGAGAGTTCTGTTGGTCCAGCTGATATGGAATGGGCAGAATGGTCATCAGACAGCGGTATAGGATGGTCTAGAGGTTAAGGTTGATAGTAGGAGCGCCCAGAACCTAGTCTTTTGTCTAGCGTAATTTTACTGCTATACAGCATAGCATTATTTCCTGTAACTTGACGGGCAGGAGTTATTTTAACGGTCATGCCTGTCGGATATTGGAGTTGGTGGTTCTGCTGTTGGCGGGAATTTTAGCGAATTATCAGATGATAACGGTATAGTTTTCTACCATTTGCGGTAATTTTATGCCTTCTCTGGTACGGAAACCGCGACCACCTATGACCCGGGCAGGCATGGAATCACCTCCCACCACCACCAACGATGGCGGTGCGGTGTCTCCTGGGATCTCGATGTCTCTCGAGAACGCCAACGTACAAAAGAGGAGACACCGCACCGCCATCGTTGGCCTCATGTCAGTGACCAGTGGTGGTTGAAATAGGGTGAAAATTTGGTGCTTGCAGCCTTGGTAACTAGAGTCTATCTCGTAAGTTGGTTGTGTAAATAATTCTTACAATTAATCACAATTGAGCATAAACAGAAAGAAAATGAACCATGATAAGCAAAAGCAGGAGACGATCGCTCGGGAAAGGTAGGAAGATGAAACTAAAATCATTATGGAAACTGTTAACTGGGGCAATGGCGATCGGCTTTGCCATAGTCCTAGTTTGGGCACCAACGACAGAGTCGAAAATACCACCAGCTTTAAGAGAAAACCCAACAGCAAGTCCGCCAGTAGCGAAGGCGGTGGAAATTGCCCAAATCTTTGGTAGAACTCGTTACCAGAAACTCGTGGAAGCAGACAGATTTATTAAACTGGGAAATCTCGGGGAAGCGGAAAGACTCCAGCGGCAAGTAAAACCTGCATTTGCTGCTGCTAGTCCGCCACCAAAGCCGGTTTTGGAGATTTCTGATGTCTCTCCAGCGGCTCGGGTATACTGGCGAGAGGCGAATGCGGGTCTACAGCAAGGTCTGGAAAGCAAAACCTTCGTGCCCCTAGAGCTGTTGACCGAGAATTATCCGGACTTTATCCCCGGTCATTTGCTGCTGGCGTCAGCTGCTCAAAAATATGGACAGCCCGAAAGAGCTATTGCCGCCTTGGAACGAGCAACATCTCTGTGTGCGACTCGTTTAGGTACAAACTGACACCAGTGAAAGCCTAATTGGTTTCATTAGCCAATAAACTCGATA
>JACOMV010000274.1 GCA_014324065.1 Hormoscilla sp. SP12CHS1
TCAACATTATGCGCTCGAGCTTTGCAGGCTGTCGCCTTCGATATCAGAGATGGCGTTATCACTATCTCTGATGCCGATGTTGTACTTGCACAAGGTTAATATTAGCTTTGTGAGGGTTAAAGACAGCACCAAGCCCATTCCCGACAGGTTAAAATGTCTGAGTGAGTCGCGAACGAGTTCTGTATGCAAACCAACTGGGAAACAGCTAAAACCTACGAAGACATACTCTATCACAAAACCGATGGTATTGCCAAAGTCACCATCAACCGTCCCCACAAGCGCAATGCCTTCCGGCCCCAAACAGTATTTGAACTTTACGACGCCTTTAGCGACGCCAGGGAGGACAGTAACATCGGCGTCGTCCTCCTGACCGGCGCAGGCCCCCACACCGATGGTAAGTATGCTTTCTGTGCTGGTGGCGATCAAACTGTCCGAGGCTCTGCTGGCTATCTAGATAATGCTGGTGTACCCCGTCTCAATGTCCTAGATCTGCAACGTCTGATCCGTTCCATGCCCAAGGCGATCGTCGCCCTAGTAGCTGGCTACGCCATCGGGGGGGGGCATGTTCTGCACCTGATTTGCGACCTGACTATCGCCGCCGACAACGCTATCTTTGGTCAAGCTGGTCCCAAAGTCGGCAGTTTTGACGGCGGTTTCGGCGCAAGCTACCTAGCCCGCATTGTCGGCCAAAAAAAAGCCCGGGAAATTTGGTTTCTCTGCCGCCAGTACAATGCCCAGCAGGCCCTAGACATGGGTTTAGTCAACTGTGTCGTGCCAGTAGCACGGTTGGAAGCAGAAGGTATCCGGTGGGCTAACGAGATTTTGGAGAAAAGCCCGATCGCTATTCGCTGCTTAAAAGCTGCCTTTAACGCCGATTGCGACGGTCAAGCTGGACTGCAAGAACTGGCAGGCAATGCCACCTTACTCTATTATATGACTGCGGAAGGAGCAGAAGGCAAGCAGGCCTTTCTGGAAAAACGTCAACCGGATTTTCGCCAATACCCCTGGTTGCCCTGAACAGAGGTGCGACCCTCCGGCATCTTCCGCATGCTCTTGTCCTGAAGGACTCGGCATGCGGAAGACACCACTACCTCCTCTGGACTCTGAAAAAATCGCGCCTCTGGTAAACAAAGGTGCGATCGCTAACTTCCTGATAGTCAAATTAACTTTCTGATTTTATAGTTTTCTTTCAACCGATTTTTGCCTAATGCCTAGGCTACTGCCAGTTCTTCTGCGAGGACTTCACTCTGGGATATCCTATTTTCAGTGGTCCCGCCAACAGCAGCAATCTCAGGCCAACCCCGCGACGACGCTATCTCCGAGACCCTCAGGGTTTCCCCCTGCCACATCGCTATCCCCTCAATAACTTCCCAGGAAGGTGCGAAGGCGGGGATCGCTAAAGAACAGGCCTTCCAGCCTCCGCGAACCAGCACCCCGAGCTGCTCGCAGTTGCCGCCTCTACGTCCCTCTGGCACGAAATGACGACAATGACGACAATAACCACAATGCTGGCAGGTTGGTGCTGGGAAATTGTTGGTTTTCATCTGAACGTCCTCTCGGGAATAATTTTTTTTCCTTTCTTCTGCAATTTTGCCGTGCTCTCGATCTCTGCTCCGATCTCCAGCAAGGGAGCTAACGATTATCCTGTCTAGGTTCTAGGGATCCCGGAGTAAATCAGAATCTTTAGAATTTCTTTATATTTCTGTTATATTTAGAAACATTGAGGATCGCAAGTGCTTCATGCCCTTGTTAAGCAGGGAGATTACTTGATGCTAAAACTGCCAGGGAGAGACGCAGGACTTGGCTTTCTCGAAAGTCTTTACCATTCCGGGTCGGGGCTTCCCACGGTTTAAGAAGAAAGGTCGTAATGATAGTTTATACTTAGAAGGTAACATTAAAATTTCGGGTAATCGAATCAAACTACCTAAAATTGGTTGGGTGCGGACTTACGAAAAGCATTTACCACCAATATTGGTTAAATCCAATAGCAATGTAACTATTAGTTGCTTTGCTGCGCGGTGGTTTATTTCCTATAAAGTCGATGTCAAGCCGGAACATGTAGAACATTCCTATGGAGGCGTCGGAGTCGATCTGGGCCTCAAAACCCTGGCGACCTTGAGCAATGGTAAAACTTTTCCGGCAGTGAAGGCTTACCGAAAAGCCAAGAGTAAGATCGCTCATTTGCAACGGTCCGTCAGTCGAAAAGTTAAAGGTTCCAACAATCGGAAAAAAGCGATCTTGAAACTGCAAAAAGCGCATTACCGCGTAGCTAGCATCAGAAATGATGCCACTCACAAGCTGACTATATACCTAGCTAAAAACCACAGCGAGGTAGTCATCGAGGACTTGAACGTAAGTGGCATGCTGAAAAATCACAGATTGGCACAAGCAATAGCGGATGGTGGATTTTATGAGTTTCGCCGCCAGCTAGAGTACAAGTGCCAATGGTACGACAGTAAACTAACAGTAGTTGATAGGTTTTTTCCATCGTCTAAAACCTGTTCCCATTGCGGTCACGTCCGTAAAGGCTTAAAACTGTCAGACCGGACGTTTGTTTGTTCTAGCTGTGGATTCTTCTTAGACCGCGATTGGAACGCAGCAATTAACTTGGCTTTGGCGGGAAGCTCTCCCGTGTCAGCCTGTGGAGCATCACACTAGCGAAACTCGGCAGGTCGGATGCGTCGAAGCAGGAAAAGAACGCCAGATGCAGGCTACATCCAGCTAAGTTTGGATTTGTCTAACTTTGGGTAAGTTTCTTAGAGCGGATGCCAATATTAATAGTCTGGTGGCAGAGGCCCAAGATCCAGAAAAGGTGTTGGTCGGGGTCGAACTGGGGGTCGCCCCCCAATCCTCCCTTACTGAGGTTTGTAGTGAGGACGGAAGTCCTCACTACAAACCTCAGAAAAATCGCCACCCAAAAGCCTGTAGAAAGAAAATGCTTGCAAGCGGAAACTACTACCGACTAGCCGGTGGGCCCAGGCAGCGCTAGTGCAAGGGGATGAAATGCTTGCTCGTCAAGCTTGGGCTGCACGCTCTCTGAGAGTGAAACGGCACGGGCGCTGCGCTAGCAAATGCGAGAGCGAACTACAGTAGTCGGAAGCTAGGGCCGAACTAACGACGGGTATGGGAACTGCCCTGGGAGCCAGTAGTGGTGTAAACTGGGAATGTCCCTGGGATGTGCGGTTAATGTGCTCTGCGTAGTGCGATTAGCGCGCGCAGAGCACATTAAGCAGTGCGGGTAGCGTGCGCACGCGCAGGGCCCCCTCCATTGCACATCGAATGTTCGACTGTTGGGCACAGGAGACCCGCTGAGGGGGAGAAAATAGCAAGTGGACAATCAACCTCAGGTGCTGAACTTTCCTAATGTGCTAAGAATAAAGCAGAGATATCAATCTGATTTCCCATGGCAGGCGGGGCGATCGGGCCTCCCTATGCTCAAGCCCTGCTGATACTTTATACTACAACCGAAAGGAAAAACAGAATTATGGGATTATTCGACCGCATTAGCCGAGTAATCAAGGCAAATATCAACGATCTGGTCAGCAAAGCTGAAGATCCAGAAAAGTTGCTAGAACAGTCTCTGCTGGAGATGCAGGAGGATATGGTGCAGCTGCGTCAGGCTGTGGCTAGCGCGATCGCCAGCCAAAAACGCTTTGGGCAACAATGCTCACAGGCTCAAGATCGAGTTAATACCTGGCATCAGCGAGCCCAACTAGCCCTGCAAAAAGGCGATGAAAATCTGGCTCGGGAAGCGCTGCAACGCAAAAAGACTCATGTAGAGACAGCCACTACCCTCAAAGGGCAGTTGGAACAACAAAATCAGCATGTAGACAATCTCAAGCGCAACCTGCAGGCCCTAGAAGCTAAGATATCGGAAGCCAAGACCAAAAAAGACATGCTCAAAGCCCGGCTGCAAGCTGCCAAGGCTCAAGAGCAACTGCAAGAAACTGTGGGTAAGATCGGCACGTCCAGCGCTGCAGCTGCCTTCGATCGCATGGAAGAAAAGGTCTTGCAAATAGAAGCCCGTGCTGGGGCGGCAGGGGAACTAGCTGGCGATCAGATGGAGAGCAAATTGGCCGCCCTCGGAGGCAGCGATGTCGATGAGGAATTGGCTCAGATGAAAGCTCAGATAGGCAGCCCTTCTCTATCCCCAGGACGGCTGCTAGCAGAAACGGCGTCATCGGACCCCGGCGATGATGCTGATGAGTTGGAGAAGCTGCGTCGGGAACTGGATAAAATGTAAATACCTATGCAGTTCAACCCTTTTGCAGCCTCCTTTCCCCTCCCAATCCGGCCCGGGTGGGGAAAAATGCCTATTTACGGTGATGGGTACGAGAGACAAACCAGATTATTAAGATTGCGCTTAAAGCAGGTTAAACTAGTAATGGCTAATTAATGATGATTGGGTCTAATGATCGGCGTCAAAGCAATTTCCGATAGTAAGTTCGAAACTGAGGTTATCGAGGCAACTGCACCAGTATTAGTGTACTTTTGGGCTAATTGGTGCGGACCTTGTCGCCTGGTGTCTCCATCGATAGACTGGGCAGCTAGCCATTACGACTCGCGCCTCAAGGTAGTGAAGATGGAAGTGGATGCTAATCGGACATCCGTAAAGAAGTATAAAGTAGAAGGGGTTCCGGGTCTGAGATTATTTCAGAATGGTCGGGTGATAGCCTCCCATGAGGGTGCTATTACCAAACAGAAACTAATGGACTTTCTGGAAAGGCATCTAGTAAATGAGTGATAAGGGAATGAGCTATTAGCAAGGGAAAAATAATGCAATTTGCAGAACGTTTACAACCCCTAACAGCTAACGTATTTGCGGATATGGACTCGGCAAAGGCGACAGCAGCAGCAGCTGGCAGGCAGGTGATAGATTTATCTCTAGGCTCTTCTGACCTACCAGCGCCAGCAGATGCGATCAGGGCGATCGCATCTGCTCTATCTGACGCCAGTACCCACGGATATCTGCTATTTCAGGGGACAAAGTCATTCCGTCAAGCGGCAGCGTTCTGGTATACTCGGAAATTCGGCATTCCGGTAGACCCAGAAGCAGAGGTACTGACGCTGATCGGCTCCCAGGAAGGGACAGGCCATTTACCTTTAGCAATACTCAATCCGGGAGATTTTGCCCTGCTACAAGACCCAGGTTACCCTTCCCATGCAGGAGGTGTCTACCTGGCTAGCGGACAAGTTTACCCGATGCCGCTACGGGCAGAAAATGATTTTTTGCCCGTGTTTGCCGAGATACCGCCATTGGTTTTGGCCCAGTCGCGGATGATGGTACTCAGCTACCCTCATAATCCGACTGCGGCAACTGCGCCTTTGTCTTTCTTTCAATCAGCTGTGGATTTCTGTCGCCGCCATGACCTGGTCCTGGTACATGATTTCCCCTATGGCGATCTGGTATTTGATGGCAGTTTGCATCCATCGATTTTACAAGCAGACCGGGATAAAAGCATCTCGATCGAGTTTTTTAGCATGTCTAAGTCCTATAGCATGGGGGGCTTGAGAATTGGCTATGCGATCGGGAATGCTTGGTTAATACGGGCCTTGAGACAAGTGAAGGCTGTAATAGATTTTAACCAGTATCGGGGGATATTGAATGGGGCGATCGCGGCTTTGAGTGGCCCCCAAGATGCAGTACGGGTAACTGTAGAAAATTTCCGCAGGCGTAGAGATGCCTTTGTGCAGGGATTGCACGGCATCGGCTGGGATGTGCCTATCCCAGCCGCGACAATGTATGTGTGGGCTCCATTGCCCGCTCCTTGGACAGAAGATTCCATCAAATTCTGCACAATGCTAGTGGCGGCAACAGGAGTGGCGGCCGCCCCAGGTGCGGGTTTTGGCAAGGCGGGAGAAGGGTATGTGCGTTTTGCCTTGGTGCATGAACCATCAATTTTAGAAGCGGCTGTGGAGAAAATCGCTAAATTTATGCAAGGGTAAAAATACTTTGGTGCGATTCGTTTAGCGTCAAGTAACTTGACACAGGTCAAGAAAGGGGACAGCTACCAGGGTTACATTAGCC
>JACOMV010000275.1 GCA_014324065.1 Hormoscilla sp. SP12CHS1
TAGTTTGACAAAAATCTGCTACATGTACGAGTAGCTATATCTAGTATAACAAGTTTTGTTTTGTGCAATTAATTTTGTCTAACTACTTACATCCCTTAGAGGACAAACTGGAGCAGCATGGAGGCGATCGATCCTATAGCATTCATAAAGCGCTGGCGTTTGGCTGCCCGGCGACTTTCTGCGATCGCTTCTTCGGTCTTGGCGACCAACTCCTGGGAAATTTCGTAGCCCTGAGTATTCTGTTGGAGTTCAAACAGTTCGCGAGCTGTCTGCCAATCTGCTATGGCGCTGGGGGCATCTCCTAACTGGAGGCGACTAATGCCCCGACCTAGGTATGCTGGCGCAAATTCGGGATTTAGCTCTAATGCTTGCTCGTAATGGCGATCGCGCCTCTATGGTCTCCCAGCTGCACGTCTGCTATAGCCAGCTTATAACGATCTTCAGGCTGGAGGATACCCCTGGGAAGGGCAATTGTGCCGCGCAAAATCGCCCCCTCTAAAACAGCATCCTGTAAAATTGCATTTCCGAGAAAGGCATGACCGAGGTTGGCACCTGCGAGGTTAGCACCTGTAAAATTGGCACCTGCGAGGTTAGCGCGACTGAGGTTGGCACCCATGAGGTTGGCACCGCTGAGGTTAGCACCGCTGAGGTTGGCGTCAAAGAGAACTGCACCCGACAGGTCGGCACCGCTGAGGTTGGCACGGCTGAGGTTGGCTCGATCCAGATTAGCACCTGACAGGTCAGCTTCCCTGAGATCGGCTTTGCGCAAGTTTGCCAAGTACAAACCAGCATTAGAGAGATCGCATCCCGGACAGGTTTTTGTCCCTAGCAGCTGGGTGAGTTCGACGAGATTTTCGGCGGCCACGGGGGCTGATAAGGCTATACTGGTCAACAATGTCGCCGCTGCTATGATTTTCTTTTTCATGAAATCTCACAAACGCTACGGTTGGGCTCTTCTGATATCTTGCACTATTTTTGAATGTTGCTACACTCTCAGCCGGGTAATTCCCTCACTTCGCTGTTATACCGCCGGGGGTTGCAAACCCCGCGCGTTACCAGGCGGGAGCCTGGTTTCGAGGCGAAAGTCGGTTAAAAACCGACTAATACATTTAGAAAAAATAATACAAATTTATTTGACGTTGTCATAGAGAAAAAACTTACCATCTCGTTACCAGGTAGAACCTGGTAACGATCTTCTGAGGCTCCCGCCTCCCGATCGTCCGCGATCCCGTCAAGTAGATCGGATATCAAAAAAATGGTATAATGCTACAAATGATCGTATGTAAGTCTTTTCCAGGGTGGATTTTCCGTCGCATTTTTTTTTACTTGTATTACCATTATCCATTATCCATTTGCTAACTGTGACAGGTTTTCTCAACTTAAATAAACCAGCGGGTTTAACTTCTCATGACTGCGTGGCGCGGGTGCGGCGGTTGCTGCGCCTCAAGCGGGTGGGTCATGCTGGCACTTTAGACCCGGCGGCGACTGGGGTTTTGCCGATCGCCCTCTCTAAGGCGACGCGACTATTACAGTTTCTCCCTCAAGATAAAGCTTATCATGCCACTATTCGCTTGGGAGTTACTACTACTACTGATGATACCCAAGGGGAGGTTATCTCTTCTCAAGCGGCAGATCATGTAACCCTGGATACCGTGCGATCAGCCCTGAAGCAGTTTGAGGGCAAAATTCAGCAGGTGCCTCCCAATTATAGCGCCATTCAGGTCCAGGGAAAACGCCTCTATAACATGGCCCGGAGTGGCGAAAAGATTCAGGTTCAGGCCCGTTCTGTGGAAGTTTATAATATAGATGTTTTGGCTTGGCGCCCAGGGGATTTTCCCGAACTGGATCTGGCGATCGCCTGCGGTCCGGGCACCTATATTCGGGCGATCGCCCGGGACTTGGGTGCTGCTTTGCTGGTTGGTGGCACCCTCGCGGCCCTCGATCGCACTTATAGCAGTGGCTTCAGTTTAGCAGATAGCTTGACCTTTGAGGAGTTTGAATCTCAGCTGCAACAGCAGATCTTTACCCCTATATCCCCCGATGTCGCCCTGGCACATTTAGGGGCGATCAAACTTCCGGCAGACAAAGCGCGACGCTGGTGTCAGGGTCAACGTTTAACGGTAAATCATGCAGCAGAAATTAATAATCTATCTGATGCAGATGGCGATCGAATAGTAAGAGTAAAACATGCCGATGGACGTATATTAGGGATTGGCAAGCTGGGCAATGAAGAGAATAATATATTGTTAATTCCTCAAGTTGTTATTCAGTAGTGCGTAGGTAGGTCGCACCTAAGCCCAACCGGTGCATCTGGTAGCATGGCCAGTTCCGAGATTGGTAGGAGGCGGGAGTCTCTAGATCCTCATTCCCAGGTAAGATCGGAGGCGGGAGCCTCCCGATCGGCATTCCCAGGTAGAACCTGGGAACGAGAGATGTATGGTAGATAGCGAACGGTGATGGAAATCTTCTTTGAAATTCACAAGGACTTACCCAAAGAAAGCCCGGGTGGTGACGAGTATACTCGCCAGGCATATGGGATGCTTCCCTTATTATCCCAGCCGACTATTCTCGATATTGGTTGCGGTCCCGGAGCTCAAACCCTAGAACTGGCCAGGTTGATTGACGGGAAGATCGTCGCGATCGATACCCATCAACCCTTCTTAGATCGGCTGAAAGCCGCAGCAGCAGTTTCCGGTTTGATCGACAGGATTACCTGTTTGAACCGATCGATGTTTGACCTATCTTTTCCGGACAAGACCTTTGACGTGCTATGGGCGGAAGGGTCGATTTATATCATGGGTTTTGAACGCGGATTGAAGCAATGGCGTCCTTTGGTAAAATCGGGAGGCTATGTGGTAGCGTCCGAACTAGTTTGGTTGCAGCAGCACCCCCCGAAAATAATCCAAGAGTTTTGGCAGCAAAACTATCCTGGTATGCGGACCGTAGAGCAGCTATTAAACCTGATTCCCGAGTGTGGATACGACATAGTGGGCCACTTTACCCTTCCAGAACAGGCTTGGTGGAACTACTATCAGCCATTGGCAGCCAGAATCGATCGCCAGCGGGAGTTGTACGGCAATGGTTCAGAGGCGTTGACTGTCTTGGAAAACGAGCAGCGCGAGATTGAAATGTACCGGGAATACCATGATTACTATGGTTACCAGTTTTTCGCCTTGCAAAAGTCCGTTAAGCCAAAGTAAGCCACAGTTCGTTGTCACCATCCTTTAGCCCGACTTGGGGTGGGGCTAAAGCCCAACAACAAGCCAATTTTTCTTGCGTCTGCCCTGGATTTACGACCGCAATATGTTAATGCAAATTAACATTAGTTTTGAGGGATTAAATTAGTAACAGCACTGGCAATAATTATGATGTCAACTCACCCGTGGGGGTGCACAAGTAGGCGATTGTTCTGTACTACATCAAGAGAGAGAAACGCTATATACCATAGATGCTGATAGCAGATTGATTAAATTTGCTTCACAAAAATTAACAAAAATTAAATAAAAAAAATCTGCGCTCGGAGAAAATAGGTTAAACTGAAAGAGGTATTGCATAACTAGAGAGAGAATGGAGATCGAAATCTGTATAGGAGAAGACTTGACAGAGGCTCTAGAGACGAGAGTATGATTTGGTTAGGTAGTTCCGAAGGACATTGGGGTGGAATGGTTCCCGGCCACATTTCAAAAACGCGCATTGGTTAAAATCAGCGAATCGCTGGGGATAGAACATGCGGATATCTCCGTCCGTGGTGTTTCCTCGGGGCCGGTTTGGCTTGTGTTTGACGATTACGCCGATCAAATTCAACTGCTTGTCAGCGCGGCGAAGTACAAACTTCGCTCCCTGCGGTTTTTTGCTGTCTCAATTGACGATTTCGCGCACGGGCCGCACGCGCGCACTTTGGGTGAGGGCGGGGTTCACACTATAAAAACCAAGCCAGCCCGCGAGCCTTCTTTAATCGCAAAATGGTTGCAGGACCATCAACAACCGGCTAAAATTATGGATATTAATTTGACGCCCGAAGCAGTGCCGTTAGCATTATATGCGGTGGCACTAAACGCCATAATCGCCCACGCGAAAGCGTGTGGCATTGATCTTGCGCAATCCCGCATCACGCCTGCTGACGACGAATTGCGCAAAATTATGTCTTCTGCCGGAGCTTGCCCATGATGGAATGGTTTCTTGTGACGGGCGCGCCTTGCGCTGATATCGGCAAAGGCTCTTTGTGCGCGGCATTAGCGCGAAAATGGCACCAATGCGGGAAGCAAATCGCATACCAGAAGTTGGATCCGTGTTTGCAAAGGTCCCTTGCCGATGTGCCAAGCGGGGCGGTGGGCGAAATAGTGCATCTTGCCGACGGGCGTCGCGTAGATTTTGATGTAGCGCGTGTTTTGTTTTATGCACCGCAGGCAAACGACCAAGCCTCTGCAAATATGCCTTGGCTTATCGCCCGTTCCCCCCGATGTTGTCTTCATGCGGGGATGCGGCGATATTGAATTGGAAACACTAATAAAAAGCGCCGGGAACGCCACCCGTTTTGTCCGAGTTAACGAATCGGTCAACCCCGTAGCGGCCTATATAGCCGCGCTCGACGCCGCTTTTATCCCTCATATTCAAGCGGACGCTTTTGACTCTCGGCGCGAGATGTATCCGCAGCGCGGAGTTGTCGTCCTTTGCGGCGATGTTTTGGAATCGCGGCGTTACGAAAGCCTTGAAATGCGGATTAATTGCTGGAGCAACGGGCGGATTAATGTCGTCAATGAGCACAACGGCAAAAAAAATGTTTGTGGCATAGTGATAGCCTACGGATCGGCAGCCGACTTCGCCTTGCCTGTATTGCATATCCCAGGGAACAGTGCCGCAAATCGCCCGGACTGGATGGGGACAGTGGATAATCCGTGCGGGCCTGTTGCCAAATTTCTGTCAGATGCAGAATCTGCCTTGGGATGCTCCCAAAAATCCGCCTATACCAACGACGGATTTGTGAAGGAGTATATTGCGCAATCGCGGAGCGGTAATCTGAGACATCACGGCATAATGGACCCAATTGTATGGGACTTTCTGCCGACAGGCGATTTGTTGCGTTCTGCCCGGATTCTGGACATTGGTTGCGGATATGGGCGATGGGCCGCCCGGCTTATTAACAAAAACGCCGCAGAGGTTGTTGGCGTTGAACCGTCGCCCCAAATGTGCAGCGAGCTAAATGCACAAAAAATCCCCCGCTTTCGGCTGTTGCAGTCGGGCATTGAAGATGCTCCGATTGATGGGCTTTTTGATGTCGCGATGGCTTTGATGTCGCTCCATTATGTCGTTGACCTTCCGCGCGTGATGCGTTTAATTGCCTCCCATTTAAAGCCAGGGGGGGCGATTAATTGTCACTACTGAACATCCGTGGCGCACATCTGCGGAACATAATCGTTGGCGACCGCATCCAACTGACGCCATGCGCCGCCAGGGAATCATCGATGGGTATTGCGATGAAGGCCCCCGGGTTTTCACTTGGTTCGGCCGCCCCGAACCGGTCGTTGTTCAGCATCGCACTATTGAGACATGGATACGGGTGCTTCGCAACGCAGGTTTTAATATACTTGCTATCCGCGAACCCGCTTCGTCTGACCCAAAAGATGGCAACAACCCAAGGTTTTTGCTACTGTGCGCTGAAACTTCCGCCTCCTCCGAAAAGGGAGGAGCTTGCCAAACCACAAGCGGGCTTGCAGAGCGCACGGATTGAATAAATCGTCCAAACCCGCCCGTTTCCCAACAGAACGGCTTCCCCAGGAGCCAATAACCGTCTGGGTGCTGGATCCAATGCACATCTGGTTTGAGTCGGAAGTTAGGATTAGATGGTGTTAGTCATAATTGACGAAGCTCTTCTCGTTGTAAAAACCCTGGCGGCTCTCCTGGGTTTTTCGTGTAAAATGTATACGGTGTTACAGTTTGACGATTTATGAAATGGATTTTAATCTCGATAAATTATTGAATTTTCCCAATGCAACTGTTGAAAGTTGCTCTATAATTGATGAGGT
>JACOMV010000276.1 GCA_014324065.1 Hormoscilla sp. SP12CHS1
AGCCGGATGCGGTGAAAGTCGCAAGTCCGGTTCCGAATGGGAGGGTTGGGAAGTGATTCCCAGCTCGACCCCTAACATATTTTGTATTATATACTCCTATTTTACATAATACATCGTAGCGCACATTTTTATATTATTCTATATATTTTGTATTACAAACCAGGCTATCTTTTGCACGATTTTCTGTAGTATAAATAATACCAGCTAGAATTTTGTATTACAAATATTTTATATGCTACATTGTAGTGCGCATAATACCAAAATCTGCATGATTTGTCTATCTTGTATTACAAAATCCGCTATTACATAATATATCGTAGCGCGCATAATACCAATCTTTTGTATTATTTGTATGTTTTATATTACAAACCCGCTGTTTCCCAATCTTGTATAATACATCGTAGCGGGCATAATACCAAATTAAAATTATGTATTATTTGTATAATAATGTATTACAAAACCCGATTTTACACAATACATCGTAGCGGGCATAATACCAAATTGAAGCCTGGGAACGGGTTCCGGCGGGGAGGCCGAGTACCAACTGGTTTTGACCACACCCGTACTAGCAGGCTGAACCAGGCCAGGATAAATGTTGGTACGATCCGATTGGCCAACAGTAAGCTTAACAGCCCTGCGAGGAAAAAGTCAATGCCAAAGGCGGCACTCCGACGCCACAGCGGTACTCTGGCAAGGCGAGTATCTGCTGGTTCATTCAGGATCTTGGGAATTACGAACTATAAAAATGTTACCAGTACTTCAAGCGGAAACGATCATTTTAGACTTGGTGCAACCCCTGTCCGGACAGGAGGATGTAGAAGTATTAAACTCGCCTGATGTCAGGGGTCGCATTTTAGCTGCCCCGGTAAGCAGTAACCTGGACTTTCCCCACTGGGATAACTCGGCGATGGACGGGTATGCGGTGCGGTTTGCGGATGTAAGCAGTTGCAATGCCGAACATCCTGCTGTCTTAGAAGTTGTCGAAGAAATTCCCGCAGGATATCAGCCTCAACGTACCATTGGCCGGGGACAAGCAGCCAGAATTTTGACTGGTTCGATGATGCCCGATGGTGCGGATACGGTGGTAATGCAGGAAGAAACGAAACGAGAGGGTACGCGCTTGTTTATCTTCTCTTCTCCAGAGTCGCCGCAAGCATTTGTACGACATCAAGGTGCTTTTTACCAGGCGGGAAACCCCTTGTTAATGCCAGGAATAGCTTTAAATGCTCCGGAAATTGCGGTGCTAGCAGCGGCCCAATGTACCCAAGTTCCCGTTTACAGGCGTCTCCGGGTAGGGATTTTATCTACGGGTAGCGAGTTGGTAAGGCGAGAACAACCTTTACAACCCGGTCATATTGTAGATTCTAATCAATATGCTTTGGCAGCTTTAGTGCGGCAGGCGGGTGCTATTCCCCAAATGTTAGGTATTGTCCCAGACGATCGGGAGGCAATTAAAGAGGCGATCGGGTCGATCTTGTCCGAGGTTGATATGGTACTATCATCTGGGGGAGTTTCCGTGGGAGATTACGACTATGTAGAGCAAATATTATCGACTCTGGGGGCAGAAATTCAAATTAAATCTGTTGCGATCAAACCAGGCAAACCTCTGACAGTAGCAACATTCAAGCAACCCCACTTTGTGTTATACTTTGGTTTGCCCGGAAACCCAGTGTCGGCCTTGGTAAGTTTTTGGCGGTTTGTCCGACCGGCAATTAAAAAAATGTCAGGACTGGCCCGAGGATACTTACCAGAGTTTGTTCAGGCGGTGACCCAGAATGAATTGCGTGCAGGAGGCAAACGAGAAACCTATCTGTGGGGGACATTGCATTTGTCAGAGAGTGAATGTGAATTTGAGTTGGCAACAGGCAGTCATAGTTCTGGTAATTTGATTAATCTAGCAGGAACGAATGCTTTAGCGGTTGTGCCAGTGGGAGAACAGGCGATCTGGCCTGGTTCTGTAGTGCGGGTGTTATGTGTGTAGGGCCAGCTCCCCGGGTAACGCCCCCTCCGCTGCCCACCATCCCGGTAGAGATAAGGAAAAATGGTGTCATAGCTAAAATATCAAGCAAGCATGAAAAATAATGCTTAACTTGAGTTAACAGAGGAAGGGAAAGCAATGAAAAAGATCATAGACTGGAGTAAGCCTGTGGTTTGCTGGACAATAGTGGCGATCGCCTCCATGCAGGGGACTGCGTTGAGTCAAGTCCAGAGGGTAGCGGTATCCCCTGGGAGCTTGATGTCCCCCTCCCGCACGGCGAAACCCGGGGGACATCATCTGAGCACTACCCAGGCGGATACCGCACAGGCATTTCCGGGAAAATGCGCGATGGCGAGAGAGGAGATATTTGTGTACAACTCCCCTGCTACCTCGGGACAGAGAATTAGAAGTCTGGGTCCGTCTGAACAGGTCGCCTTGGCAGATGAGGGGATGAATGGATGGATAGCGATCGATTCTCCGATCAAGGGGTTCGTACAGATAAAAAACCTGAAACTATGCAGCCCGATCGGGGAATGCCGGGCTGCCAAACAGGGGATATTTCTGTACGACAAACCTGACAGTTCGGGACGAAAAATTAGAAGCATACTGACTAACGAAGAAGTTACCATTGCCGGGACGAATGAGAATGGTTGGATAGCGATTAGTTCCCCGGCGAACGGGTTTGTCCAGACGGTGGACCTGAAAAGCTGCGATTTTTCGCGCAGGCGTAGCCGTGTGGGAGGCAATCGGCCCCCTGGGGAGAATACAGGATCCTGTCGCCGAGTTACAGACCTTGTGGGTAGGGGACTAAATATCCGGGCACAACCCAACACTGAATCTGATATTATCGGATCCTTGTTTGCAGGAGATATAGTCAGACTCAAAAGCACTGAGAACAGGGTAGATCCAACGGGGCGGAACTGGGTGGCGATCGCATCCCCTCAAGAAGGGTGGATATCTGAGGGGTTCTGGGACTCCGATTTTTCCGGAACGGTGGGGAGAAATTTGGAAGCAGCTGCTTGTCCGCGTTAATTCCAATATGTTAAAAAGGGATCGGATATAAGATGAGCAAAACGGTTTTGTTAGCGTCGTCAATAGAGAGGAAACCCCCGGCGTTACCAGGCTGCGTCAGGTAACGAGGCAGTTGGGAGAGTACGCCGGGAAGGTTCTCCCGATCGGCCCGCAGACGGTCCGAAAAATCGTGAATGTGGCTTTCTACTTTCGATGCCTACCGTTCCGGGCATTCCTAGGCTTCGCCGTGGGAGGGAGAAAGAATAGAAAAAATAGGCGTAAGTATAGAGCAGATAATGCCATAATTTTAGAGGATAATGAAAGCTTAACGAAAAATGATTTTAGTCGGTTTAAGACCGACTCATACCGAGTTACCTGGGGACCGCCTGGTAACTCGGGGTTTGAACCAGAGGCGGGTTAACGGGAAAAACCGACAATTCACAATTCACAATTCACAATTTTCAATTCACAAATGAAGAACATTGCAATAATTGGGTGTGGTTACGTAGGGACAGAAATGGCCCGCTATTGGCATCAGTTAGGATATGTGCTGACTGTAACCACTCGGACACCAGATCGGGTGGCAGAATTAGAAGCAGTAGCCCAAGGAGTGGTAGTTGTCAAAGGAAATGATGCGATCGGGCTGCGATCGGTGTTAGAAAAGCAGGATACTGTCCTAGTGACGGTGGGTGCTGCTAATCGCCAAATGTATGCAGAAGCGTACCTAGAAACGGCCCAAACTCTCGTATCTGTGCTGAGGGAAGTTCCCAGAGTCAGACAAGTGATTTATACGGGAAGCTATGGGGTTTACGGGGACAAAGATGGGGCGTGGGTAGATGAATCATCACCTGTTGCGCCTGCTAACGAGAATATCCAAATTCTCTGCGATACGGAGAAGGTGTTATTGTCAGCAGCAAGGGAAAACCTGCGGGTTTGTATTCTCCGCCTGGGGGGAATTTACGGTCCCGGACGGGAAATTATCAAGATATTTCGTCGCGCTGCTGGTACGACTCGTCCTGGAAAGGGCACGGAGGCAACAAATTGGATTCATTTGGATGATATTGTGGGGGCGATCGCCTTTTCCGACGATCGGCAATTGGAAGGCATATACAACTTAGTGGATGACGAACATTTGACCAATAGAGAATTTCTGGACAAGGTATTTGCCAAGCATAGCTTACCGAATGTTACCTGGGATGCCAGGAGTAAGCGATCGTATAATGCCTGGGTATCGAATCAGAAGATCAAAGCAGCGGGTTATCAGCTAATTCATCCCCAAAGGATGGTTTAATGGTATTGTAGAATATGTCAGAATTGAGGAGAGAACCATTAGACCAACGTTCGATTTTCGGACCGTCTGCGGGCCGATTTTTTGGACCGTCTGCGGGCCGATTTTTCGGACCGTCTGCGGGGCCGATCGAGCACAATTACAAACCTGGACTACAAACTTGGACTACGAGTCTGCTGGCACCCGCTGCAATTTAGCGCCCAACTGTTTCAGCTTCAGATCCAGCCTCTCATAACCCCGATCCATGTGATGTAACCCCTCAATCCGAGTTGTTCCTTCTGCGGCCAGTCCTGCTAGCACCAATGCCGCCGAAGCCCTTAAATCCGTTGCTACAACTGGCGCACCTGATAACATCGGCACTCCTCGGATCGCAGCATTATTTCCCTTCACTCGAATATCTGCCCCCATGCGATTTAACTCCGCTGCGTGACGCATCCTGTTCTCAAACACCGTTTCCGTCATCACGCAACTCCCCCGAGACAAGCTCAGTAATGCCATAAATGGAGCTTGTATATCCGTAGGAAAACCTGGATAGGGCTGAGTTTCAATGTCCGTGGCCCGGTGATTTTCTGCTGGCACGATTCGCAGCTGGTTGGGAGCTTCTGCGATCGTTTCTGCCCCCATAGCTTGCAGTTTCGCGATTATGGGGGTGATATGCTCTGGCACCACTGGAGCTAAACTGATGGGTGAGTGGGTAATTGCCCCTGCTATTAAAAATGTCCCTGTCTCAATCCGATCGGGAATGATCGTGTAATCTGTCGAGTGGAGTTTCGCTACACCTGAGATGGCGATCTTTTTCGTCCCCGCACCCTGAATTTTCGCCCCCATTGACTGGCAGAAAGCCGCCAAATCTATCACTTCGGGATCAAGAGCCGCATTTTCGATCGTCGTTTTCCCCTCTGCTAGGGTAGCAGCCATCATCAAGGTTTCCGTCGCCCCCACGCTAGGGTAATCTAGATATATTTTGGCACCTTTTAATCCTCCTGGAGGGGCATAGGCATGGACCATCCCGCCATTGATTTGCACCGTCGCCCCCATCCTTTGCAAACCCCTGACATGGAAGTCCACTGGCCGCGCACCGATCTCGCAGCCCCCTGGTAGGGGGACCCGGGCTACTCCCAGGCGAGCTAGGATCGGTCCTATACAGAAGAAACTGGCTCTCAGCTGGCTGACTATTTCGTAGGGAGCGCGATCGGAGCTAATCTGACTGGCATTGATATCTAAAATATCCCCCTGCCGTTCGATTTTTACTCCCAAAGCTTCCAGTATTTGACTCATCCGATTTACGTCCACCAGGGATGGCACATTCCGCAGACGACAATCTTCCGGACAAAGCAATGCTCCCGCCACGATCGCCAGGGCTGCGTTTTTGGCCCCGCTGATTTTTACCTGTCCCTGTAATTGGGATTTCCCCCAAATCTCCAGCACTGACTGATCGGCCTCCAATGCTTCTCCGGGGGAGGTTGATAGTTTCTGCGTGGGATTAATAAGTCTATCCTCCGTTACTTAACTTTATCTGTACCATAACTTTTCTCTTCGCTTCTGATTCTACCGGAAAACTTGCATAACGGGACTTTGAGATTTTCTCAGGCAAAAAACGGCTTCTTAGCTTACGGGGTGTGGGTAAAACGTCGAAGGGTATCAAATGGCTGAAACCCGCTATTAAACTAAGCCAGAGGGTCACCCCCCCGACTCGTCTTCAGAACCGGACGTGAGACTTTCACCTCATCCGGCTCCT
>JACOMV010000277.1 GCA_014324065.1 Hormoscilla sp. SP12CHS1
CTGAATTGGGTCTGCATTGAGTATAGCTCTAGTTTAGCACAAAAATGTTCTACTTGTTTCCTGAACAAGCTGTATAACAAGTTTTGCAGACTTTGTGCAATTAATTTTGTCCAACTACTTACATCCACCAATCTCAAATGCTGTGCTTGAAATTTTATACTAGAGAGACTGGGTAGATCCAGTCTCGGTAAATAGGATCGCAATTTTCCATAATCGCTGTCAGTTTTTCGCGCAGTTTTTCCGTAATCGGTTTGCTTGCGGGCAATTGATAATTTTCAATCCGTTTTACCGGAGTAATCTTGGCAGCTGTCCCGCAGAGAAACACCTCGTCTGCAATCAAGAGTTCCGACTTATCCACCGGGCGTTCCGTGACTTTCATCCCCAGGTCCGTCGCCATCTTAATAATACTATCTCTGGTGATTCCTTCCAGGATATCCTGTTCCAACCCAGGGGTAATCAGCGAGTCATTTCTCACCAGAAAGATATTCATTCCCGTCGCTTCGCAGACCTTTCCTTGAGAATTGATTAAAATCCCTTCATCAAAGCCAGACTCAAAAGCTTCCGTCTTAGCGAGAGAAGAGGTAATATAAGCTGCACTCAGCTTTCCTCGCAGAGGAAAGCTACGGTCTTCTTGTCGATACCAAGAACTAATGCGGCAGTTGACTCCCTCGGGAGACAAATAATCTTCCAACTCCAACCCATAAACAAAAAAGTCTTTCTCAATCTTATGCAGTCGGGGAGAAATTCCCAAGCCTGAGGTGTAGATGAAGGGTCGAATATAGAAAGATTTCGTAGGCTGATTTTTATTGACAAAATCAACGATAACTGATTGAATTTTATCCGCTGGCAAGTCGTAGTGTAATAATTTAGCACTATTACTCAACCTTTGGCAATGGCGGTCTAATCTGAACAGCAAAACTTGCTGTGGATTTTGCGGATCGAGTATCCCGCGCATTCCACCAAAGGCTCCAGTTCCATAATGCAACCCATGGGTAGCAATGGAAATCTTAGCCTCAGCAAAAGGAACAAATTGATAATCAAAGTAAGCAAATGGTAAAAATTTATCCATGATATTGGTGATTTGTTAGTGGTTAGCAGTCAGTGGTTAGGAGTTAGGAGTTAGGAGTTAGCAGTTAGTAGTTAGCGGTTAGTGGTAAACTGATAACTACCAACCCACAACGGACAACTAACAACGGACAACTAACAACTGACGACTTCATTTTTGGCAAACCCATTTCCACAAGGGGTGAGTCGGACCCTGCTGGCGAATGCGGCAAACTCCCGTTTCCAGACGCTTTTGGTACCTACCTTTTTACGCAGCGACATGTTAAAGGAATACACGTTACATTCATGGTAACTGAACCTCTAGGGTATCTCTGTAAACTTCCGGCCTGGGCAATACAAAAACCCAGACCAAGAGCTGGTATCTGGTTGTAATACATACCGTAGCGCACTGCTGCCCAGGTGAAATGCGATCGCAACAGGTCAATCTCCGATCGCAAACTCTAGAGACTCAGGGAACCGACAGTGAGCCATAGCAACCCGATCGCCAACCACCTGAGAGCCACTGTCAGGTGGTGTAACCTTTGGACTTGGGCCTTAAAGATAGCATCCGTTGTCAGGGATGAAGTCTCTTTTGCAGTTTCCATCTGTTTATAGTTATGCCTCATCAGAAGAGGCTAGTCCATCGGGTTGTTCGGCAGTAACTGCTGATGCCAATATAGCTTGACCAGTGCGTTCTCGCCACCAAGCTAGCAGGGTACTAGCGATGAAGATACTAGAATAGGCACCTGAGATAAAGCCAACTATCAGGGCTAGGGCAACGTATTTCAAGGTTTCGCCGCCGAACAGGAAGATGGACAATAATGGCAGCAGGGTAGTTAAGGTGGTATTGATGGACCGAGTCAGAGTTTGATTAACGGCATCATCTACCACTTGGTCGATGTGCTGGTCTGGGTGGAGTTTGATCGTCTCCCGCACCCGATCGTAGATCACGACAGTATCGTTAACGGAGAAGCCGATAATCGTCAGCAGGGCCACGACGAACAAGCTATCCACTTCTAATCCCAGCACTAGACCCAACATCGAGAATACCCCTATGGTAACAAAGACATCGTGGAACAGGGCCGCGAAGGCAAAAAAGGCGTAGTCTAGTTGGAATCTCCAAGTCAGGTAAACTGTAATGCCTCCGAAGGCGACTAGCAGGGCTAACAGACCAGAGGTAAACAGCTGTCGTCCTAGGGTCGGACCGACAGTGTCGATCTGGGTCTTTTGCGGGTCAAACTCCCCGATCGCCTCCTGTAGGGCTGTTTGCAGTTGGGTGCGTTCGGAAACATCTAAATCTTTGGTTCTAATGCTGAGGGCGTTACCCAGTTCGCCCACTATTTGGATGCTGCTATTGGCCAAACCCTGAGTTGCCATCACCCCTCGCACTGCGGCCAGGTCAATGGCCCGATCGCAGTTATTGGGTTGAGAACAGTCCTGTTCCAGTTGTAGCCTAGTACCGCCGACAAAATCCAGACTGGGACGCAGAGGTGCGCCGATGTCCGATCGCGTCCAAGAAATGCCCATGGCCACCATCCCGGCCAGGACGATCGCCGCCGAAATTGACCACCAGAGCCCGCGTTGTTTGATAATCTTTAATCTCATAACGTTGCTCCTGATTGAGATTTCACGGACAATTCCAGATTAGGACAGAACAGTTCTGGCTTGCGCAACCAGGGAAATTGCAATACATAGAGCATCAGCGTCCGACTACAGGTGAGGGCAGTAAACATACTCACCACCACCCCCAGTCCCAGAGTCAGAGCAAAACCTCTGACCAGACCTGACCCCAACCAGAATAATGCTATGCAGGAAATCAAGGTAGTCACGTTGCCATCTAAAATGCTGGAGAAGGCCCGATAGAAACCAGATTCTACTCCACGATATAAGCTCTTGCCGCTGCGCAGTTCTTCACGAGTGCGCTCGAAAATCAACACGTTGGCATCAACTGCCATACCGATACTCAGGATAAAACCTGCTATTCCGGGCAAGGTTAAGGTAACACCCAATAGCTTGAAGGCGGCAAAGGTCAGCAGGGCGTAGACAATTAATGCTACATCTGCAATCAGACCGGGCAGGCGGTAGTAGGCCACCATGAAGATTAACACTGCCACCAGACCTGCGATCGCGGCCTTAATGCTGCTAGAAATACTATCTCGTCCCAGGGTAGCACCTACAGTCCGGTTTTGCACCACTTCTACGGGGACGGGTAAAGCCCCACCTCGCAACTGTACTGCCAAGTCATTGGCTGATTCGACGGTAAAATTCCCAGTAATCGAGGCACTGCCTCCGATAATCCCTGTTTCGGCAAATTCTACTCCTACCGTGGGCGCACTGATCAGCCTGTCGTCCAGGAAAATGCCAATGCTGCGACCCGTACCCGCCAGGTTTTTGGTCATTTCCGCAAACTTATCGCCCCCGGCGCTATCGAAGCGAATAATAATTTCCCAGCTGCTGCCACCCTGACGGGGTTGGGCGAAAGCATCCTCCAGGTTGTTGCCAGTTAAACCGATGCGCTCAAACAAAGGCGCGATCGCCTCATTGGCGCTGTCGATTGCCGCCTGATTTTGGGCGATCGCCTCAGCATCATCGCTAAGTCTGAGATCGAGCTGTTGTAATTCTAATGTCCTGAGGATCTGGTATTGAGCGGCAAACTCATCTTCACTTCCCTGCTTCTGCTGGCGAAATTCTAGCTGGGCCGTACCACCCAAGACTCGTTCTGCTTGTGCCGGGTCATTCACCCCTGGCAGTTGCACTAATAGCTGTTCGGAACCCACTGTTTGCACCACAGACTCGGAAACACCCAGGGCATTCACCCGTCCTTCCACGACGCGCTGTACCGCTTCCAGGACTTGCGGAATAATTTCCGTCACCTCGTCGGTCGTCTTAACTTGGAGGGTTAGTTGAGCGCCCCCCCTCAGATCCAATCCCAGTCTGGTTTCAAACTGCACCAATACCGCCATGGCGGCAACTACCAGTACCAGAATCAGAGCCAATATTGAACGTTGTTTTCGCATACTACCACTTGTGCTGTGTTTAACCCTCACAAATCTAACAAGTAGATCTGTGCAAGTATAACAGAGCGCATCAAATGACGCGATCGGGCCACAGCCTGCAAAGCTCTTGGCGTAACACGCTCCGGGCCCCCTCCGCTGCGAGAGCGCGTATAGTTACGCCGCGTGCAACTTTTTCCAATCCACCCCATTGAGGGAGTTTTGAGAACAAAATTTTCAGCACAAGAGCGAGAAACCGTTGTTCTTCGGTAGAAAGTTGCACATCGCGTATAGTTAGCAGCCAGGGCTAGCCATCGGTCTGCTAATTTCAAGCTTAGTGGACTTGCCTCACAAAAAGCAAGTAATATACCAGATTTGCCGCTCTCAAGTAAGACGAGCGCCAGCTATGGCAATAATACGGAACGAGCGATCCGATGAGAGATTCGTGTCGTTCGCCTGCCCGGCAACGACATGGGTGGGCGTCTCTGGACACGATCCGCACTTCTGGCCCGCTCGCAGGGGAGAATTACCCCAAGTATGTCAAGTTTTTGGGCCAACTCGATCGCAACTCTGCAATAAAAGATATGATATCCCGTTTGTAGGGAGGACTTCAGTCGGACCAGGTTAAGAACTTACGACCAATGGAACAGTTATCTAGTAGCCGCAGCATCTGGTGGGCCGTGCCCACTCAAATCTGTAAAGTCGCCATTTTCTGTACCGCTTCTACGATTTGCGGGGGTTGGACGATCGTCAGGTTTTCCAGGGTGCCATTATAAGGGGTAGGGATATCCTGGGAAGAAAGCCGCAGCACTGGCGCATCCAGTTCGTCAAATAACCGTTCGTTAATGGAGGCGATCAATTCTGCGCCAATGCCACCAGTTTTCATGCATTCTTCGACGATAATCACCCGATGGGTTTTGCGGACAGAAGCGCCAATGGTTTCAAAGTCTAGGGGTTTGAGAGATAATAGGTCTATCACCTCTGGGTCTAAACCCTCTTGTTCCAGGGTTTTCACGGCTTGCAGGACATGGTGGCGCATCCGGGAGTAAGTTATAATAGTCACAGCGGAACCGGTGCGGACCACTTCCGCTTTATCCAGGGGTAGCAGATATTCCTGTTGTGGCAGGTGTTCTTTCAAGTTGTAAAGCAGGACATGCTCGAAGAAGAGTACGGGGTTATCGTCGCGAATGGCTGATTTTAGCAGTCCTTTAGCATTGTAGGGGGTGGAGCAGGCCACGATTTTCAGACCCGGGACTGCTTGGAAATAAGCTTCCAGTCGTTGGGAATGTTCCGCACCCAGTTGACGCCCGACGCCACCGGGACCCCGGATCACCATGGGAATTTTGAAATTTCCGCCAGAGGTATAGCGCAGCATGCCAGCATTATTAGAGATTTGGTTGAAGGCCAGGAGCAAAAAGCCCATATTCATACCTTCGATGATCGGACGCAACCCAGTCATGGCCGCACCTACTGCCATACCAGTGAAGCTATTTTCCGCGATCGGGGTATCGAGAACCCTAAGTTCGCCATATTTTTGGTACAGGTCTTTGGTAACTTTGTAGGAGCCGCCGTAAAGTCCCACATCTTCTCCAAGCACGAACACTGAGGGGTCACGGGCCATTTCTTCGTCTATAGCTGCCCGCAGGGCGTTGAAGAATAATGTTTCTGCCATCTACACTTTCCGGTTTAGGGGTTGTCAGACTAGCATCTTAACCTGTTGCGGGCACAATGGTTTCTCGTTCCGCTTTATTGCGAATATAAAAGTATAATTGCAAATTACTATACTTTGAAAGGGATTGCACGCTCCGGGCCCCCTCCACGCTCCGGGCCTCCTCCGCTGCGAGAGCGCACCGGGCTACGCCTACGCGAACGACGAGCGCACGTTCCCAGGCCGGTGTCTGGAGCATGCCGATGGCGCTGCGCTGGGCGCGCAGCGCATGTCCTTCAGGACAAGAGCATGGCGGCAGAGCCGTGGGAACGAGGGAGAAGAACGTTACCGCCCTAAAAAGCTCAGTTTCTGACCGTTTGGAGTATAATTGCGAATTGCTAATTGCGAATGGAGAATGGTCAGAAAAGTAGGGTGGGCCCTGCCCACTGTCAGATGCTACCGGTACTAGATAACGGTTCAATTCTCGTCAAGTTCTTAACCTGTGTCCGACTTTAGTCCTCACTACAAAGGATCGCATCCCGGTTGACGACCCAAGAAGCCCCTAAGTCTGCCATACCCGATCGGAGCGGTAAAATAACCGAGATTTCCATTACATGACCATTAACAGGGACAGCTAACATTACTCGATCAATTTCGATACCAAGTATCAAAAGCAAATGAAAATCATCCTCTCCATACTGATATTTGTTGCCATTGTTTATCTATGGGGCAGAACCTTATCCGCACACCAAGACCTACGGGTAGAAAGAAAAATTAACGCCCCTATTGAAAGGGTATGGGAAGTAATGACAAATTGGTCGGAGCAACCTGAGTGGCGAAATGACTTAAATCGAGTTGAAATTGTTGACAACACCCACTTCATTGAATACCCCAAAAAAGGCGGAGCGATACATTTCACTATTTTGAATAGGGTGCGACCGACTAATCTGGAACTCAGATTATCGGGCCCCGTGCAAGGCACCTACACCGTTGTACTTTCGGAAAATAGCACAGGAACCATGATAGAAGAATCCTACGCCCTCACCTACCCCTCGGTCATGGCTCGCATATTGGCGAAATTGTTTTTTAACCTTGAAGCGTTTACCCACCAATATATCGATAATCTCGCGAAGGAAGTAGAGAAGGAGCATCCCAGTTTGGCTCTAAGTAATTGTACTGATATCAAAAGCGTCATTAAGATAAGCACAGCGTAAGCGAAGCATTTGGTTAACTGACGAACGTATAGCCCCCCAGAGAGAGAGAGCTTGAGACGAGAGGCAATGCGTTTGACCGTAGACTCAACCTTTCCATAACCAATCGGAATGCCCAAAGATTGATAAATATACGCGATGTGCAACTTTCTACGGAAGAATAACGGTTTGGTGGTCTTTGGCTGAAAATGTTGTTCTCAAAACTCCCTAAATCTCGTTGGTTGGAAAAAGTTGCACGCGGCGTAAATATCGTAGTTGACAATCCTAGACTGATGTTTAGTTAGATAAGTGCAGAAGTTCTGTACTTGCGGTCCTTATGGATTTGATCTGGGCTCGTCGGATTGTATGAGAACTTCGCACTCTCCAGTAAAGGATATGGGTTCATAAATCTGGAAAATTGTTCCCTTGCGTAGTCTACTTTCCTAGTGCTTTTAGCATCAATTTAGCATACTAGATTGAGAATATCCGTCTTACGCAACAATTTTGGTTGTTTGTAATGATCCTTTACAGAAATCCCAGATCCAGACGACAGCCGTAGTGCCGGTCATAGAAAGAACCCAGGAAACCAGAGGGCTAAACAGCGAGAAACCCGGTTTCTCGGTCCGTCGATGCTTGCCAGTGGTAGCTTAAAAGTTAGGCTCGACAATATAAGGAGAAGAAATTCTCGGAGCCTTGTTGGTGGCCACTAAAGCCTGGTAAATGAAGGCTGAAACTTCAGCTCTAGTGCTATCCAGCATGGGGTTAAGTATATTCTTCTGAGGATAGTTGACCACCATCCACCTTTGGGTAGCAGTAGCCACTTCATCATTAGCATAGCTGGGAATCTGGGCCCGATCGCTATAAGCAAAAAGTAAATTAGTATTGCCCCCAGTTAAGCCTAAACCATTCACCAAAGAGACGATCGCCTGAACGCGAGTCAAATTATGCTCGGGACGAAAAGAACCATCAGGAAAACCAGAGATAAATCCCATGCGCGAGGCTTGCCCGATCGCCGATGCGGCCCAAAAACGAGGGTCAACATCCCAAAAGTCAATCTCCGATCGCTTAAAAAGCAATGGGAAAGTCTTAGCAATCAAAGCGGCATACTGGGCGCGAGTGATGCTTTGGTCTGGTCGAAAAGTGCGATCGGGGAAACCACTAATAAAGCCCTTACTAACCATAGCAGCAATAAAGACTTCCGCCCAATGTCGGGCAATATCTGTCAATCCAGTTTCGCTGCCTGGTGCCGGAGTGGGAGTGGGAGTAGGGTTGGGAGTGGGAGTGGGGCTGGGAGTAGGGGCGATCGGCAGATCTACGGCAACAAAATCGATTGATCCTTTCACGCGGGTAGGATTAATCTGATTTCCCACCGAGACCAGCATCTTCTTAGTAGCATTATGCAAATCATATTGACCATTACCGCGCAGAATATTGCCACCATTATCTTGAGGACTGCCTAAATCCGGTATCGCATTACCAATCACAACCAGACCATCGGACGAGTTATTCTCAATTGTATTATTCCGCAGGACTGGACGTGCTTGATTAGAAAGTACCATGCCAGAGCGATTGGCAAAAATCCGATTATCAACCACCACAGGCGCAGCATCATCGCTAATGGTAATCCCGTAACCAGTATCTTGACAGACATTACCACGTATCTCGCCCTTCGCATTTTTCGCGATCGATATCCCGTTAGCGTTATTTCTAATAAACAGATTACCCTCAATCACGGGATGGGCCGTACCAGTAGCAAACAGCCCCTCCCGGGCCGAATTCGCTAAAGTATTGTTAGCCACGTAAGGGGCCGTAGATTCAATCCAGACCGCCGTCCCCCGTCCGGCCCGGTTAGTCACAGTGACTCCCCGCAATTGGGCATCATCGGACAGCTCTATGGTAATATTTTGACGGGCAAAGCTGCGGGAGAAATAACTGCCACTGCCTTCAATTACAATCCCCTTGCCTTTGTCCGATTCATTCCCTAAAACCGTCACCCCAGCTGGCACGCTCAGGGGAAAAATCTCACCACTGGCTTGATTATAGACCCCAGGTGCCAGTTGAATCCTAGTTTCGCCCCTCGATTGCTGGAGTGCCCTGGTCAGGGTCTTAAACGGAGAATATTGATCACTGGCACCTCTGTCATTGCCAGTAGCGGGATTAACATAAAGCATAGATTTGACCATGATTTTGTCGCGACGGTCGGGCCGTTTCCAGAGATGCCCTCTTGGAAACGGCTGCCACCCCTGGAAAATATTGACATATTCCGTTACGGTAGGCTGATTAACTCTTCGGGGAAATTAAAACATAAAAGCATTGCTGCCGCTAGTAAGAGTGAAAAATGTTCTACATAGTCATAGCTCTGAATCTACTGATATCATTACTCTGCCTGTTCGTTGCCTTCCGAGTTTGGCGACTGCGGCAAACTCTCTCTCGGGTGGCAGATGCGTTAATCTCAGCCGAACTCGAAACTCATGCCATACTCCACCCTGCTCCCCATAGCATTATTAAAGGGCAACGAGGCACGTCAGCCCTGCGGCGGCAGTATCGCAGTCTCATGAATCAAGTCAAGCAAGTGCAGCAGATTTTAGCCATTGTCAGTCTGGTCCTGGGAGTTGGCCATCGGGGCTGTAGGCGGGCCCCACCGTTCCAGAAAAATCGGACCAATTACCGCTTACCATCTTTAGGTAAGCAGCATTGGCGCTGAGATATTTCGGTTTCCATACACAGACGCACTTGTGATCGCAGAAGATAGAAGTAAGTGCGATTCGTTCAGGCAATAGCTTAGAACCAGTGAAAGCCTGGTTGGTTTCATTAGCCAATAACTTTGGTACTCATGGGGGTTCAAATCCCCCCCTCCAAGTACGGGAGAGACACCGGTCCTAAATGCTGCGGAGTGTCATCACTGCGGTGTGAAGCAAGGACTTAA
>JACOMV010000278.1 GCA_014324065.1 Hormoscilla sp. SP12CHS1
GAACCTAGCCATCTAGGGCTGTTTGGGCTTCAAGTTGGTAGCCTACAATCAGATTTGACAAAAAAGTTGCACATCGCGTTTTACTGCGTTCTCATAGCTCCCGATCGCACTTTAGTGCGTCTACGCCATAAATCTTCCACCGGTATATAGTCTGACAGTAAAAAAAGCGGATCTGGGATTACATCATGCCGCCCATGCCGCCCATGCCCATGCCGCCCATGCCATCCATGCCGCCTCCGGGAGGCATGGCAGGTTTGGGTTCGGGTTTCTCCACCACTAAGGCTTCCGTGGTCAAGACCATGCCCGCAATGGAACCGGCATTCTGTAAGGCCGATCGTACCACCTTGGTGAAGGACGTATTTTAATTACACTTGACAAGGATTTCGGTGAAATAGCAATAGTTCGCGATCGGCCTCACTGCGGAATTATCCGTTTGGTCAATATAGCCGCCAAGCAACAAGCAGTGATTTGTATTGAAGTCCTTATGGGTTACGATCGGGAATTACAGGCGGGGGCTATTGCTACGGCATCACAAGGAAGGCTAAGAATTCGCAGTAATTGAAGTTAGTTGTAGTAGAGGAGGTGAGGGTGGCATTAATTTTTATGGTGGAAAACCTCATGCAGATGTGGATAAGCAGCATTTGATTTAATAAACGCGCCTTGTGAAAAATCTGCTTATATCCTTTTTCCCTTTCCCAAATTCCATACCCCGGCAATTCCTAATTACCCTGGGATTCACAACCATAACCAGCAGCCTTTTGCAGTATGAAAGTCGCTAAAATAGGGCTAATCAGCAGAATCAGCAACATCCTGGTCATCTGCATCGCTAGCACTAACCCAGAATCACCACCCAGCTGGATAACAGTAGCTATCATGGCAGTTATCCCTCCGGGAGTGCAACCTAATACGGAGGTCATTGTATCAACTTGCGTGACCAGATGAAACTCATATCCCACTCCCAAGCAAATCAGAATCAATAATATCACCAAAGCTACCTCCAGCAAAACCGCTTTGAAAAGTTTGCGGGTGGTTTCCCAGTCAAACTTGAGACCAACGGAGAGTCCCACTAGCAGCAGTCCTGCTGTGAAAAAGACATCGGGCATCTGTAACTGCTGTGGCAGGGTCCAAACTGCGACTAGCCCTGCCAGAAAGGGACCTAAGAACATCGACGCGGGCAAGCGTAACCAGCGTCCCCCCCAAATTCCTAAGCTGCCGCAAGCAACTAGGACCAATAGGTTCAACCAGATTACTAGGTGGCTTTCTGTTGGTATGGTTGTTACAGCTGGGGCGATGGCGTCGATGGGAAAAAATAAGCTAGCTAGAGTTGGTATGATTAAGCTTACTAGCAACACCCGTATATACTGAAGTAGGGCAACTGCGATCGCGTCAGCCCCCATTTTTTCACTCATGGCCACCAGACTATGACTGGCACCAGGGATAGAACCCAAAAAACCCGTAGCCCAATCAATACCAGCCCAGCGCCATAACAGGTAGCCGTTGCACAAACTCAGGCTGCCCGTGATTATAATACATAGCAGTAGCGGTAGGGCATAAGTTGTTGCCCTTGCCAATGTCTGGTAGTCAAAGCCTGCAGCGGTGGCGATCGCAATTACTGCTTGCCCCACGCTCATAAAAGCTGCTGGTAGCTGTTGGGGGTTACCCTGGATCAGAGCATAGGCAATTCCCACCACCAGGGGACCGATTAGCCAACCTACTGGAACATGCAGCCAGTTGCATAGTAAGCCTGCTACAATGGCAACTGCTAGCTGCGTGCTAATTTTTGCGCTCTGTGGCATACTATCCCATCGCCTTGGATGTGATGCTATCAATATGGCCAACAGATGCCGATTATCTTCAAGCTTCATAGCCGATTTTCCCAACCACACCATTGCTCATACTCTACAGATAATCTTCACCCAACCGCCTCGAATAATTTTCTCAATCTACTTATGAATATTAGCAGGATATCTTCAAAAAAATGTATCTGGTAATACATTAATCAAGCAATGTCCTCAAAAAAACGTCTCCGAAGCAGCAGGTAAGTTAAGATAAGGAGGAAAGGAGCGATCGTGCTCAGAAAAATAACTGGAAGTAATGGCGAACTGTATGGTGTTTATTATGTCGTGTTCGGTTCTCTAGCAGGATATGACCGGTTAGTGAAGGAGTATTTATGGTCCGGTCCCTACGATCGCCTGAAAACGGCAGTTAATCAAGCTCAGGAACTAAGTCGTTCTCACCAGAATGATAACTCCTTCGTAGTCAGAAAGTATAAAGATGAAACATGAGTTGCTGAGGGGCAGAAAATCTATGCAGCAAAGTAATTATGAAATCTATGGTCAAGCGGATTTTAATCAGCCGAGTTATTATCCCTTAAATCAGTCGGTAGACGGGAAGCAATATCTAATTTGGAGTACGGTTCGTCGTCGGATGGGTGACGAACCGGGAGCAAAGGAAGACTCCCTCAAAGCTAATGCCCTGAGGACCGCTCAGATGTTCGATCGGTGTCTTCCGCATGCCGAGTCCTTCAGGACAAGAGCATGCGGAAGACGCCGCAGGGCTAACGAAGCGTTGCAACAGAACCCGGCGGGATGCCAATGCTTACCTCACACGTGCTCGCGCAAATATGATGTTACAGGACTACGAAGAGGCGATCGCCGATACCAGTCAAGCCATCCTCAAACCAAACTTTCCCGCAGCCATACCCAAAACAGCAGGATGTTTATTCCCTGGGATAAAAATTGTTAATTGCATGACATCGATCGGGGCAGAGTAGTATGAATTATCTGTGAGAGAATACCGAGCAGCAATTCTATATTACCAATAAAATGTTCTCCAGCCTCAAGATAAACAGTATTTACTTCTAATTTGAGAAATTGCCAGAGACTTCCTGTTGTCACTCCACCATAAATACAAGGAATATTATTCTGCTTCTGTTCGTTAAAGATTTGAGCAGCGATCGTTTCCGCAATGCACTGAGGGATTGCCGATTGCAGATTATCATTTTTGGCCTCAACTAGCATAGCAACAGGTGCCGTAACTTCCAACTGTCTAGGGGAATGACTGATGAGAAAATCACATCTACCGTTTAATCCTTTTTCTTTATCTATATTAAAATCTATTCCTGAAAACAAGCTGATTTGCCGTTGAAAAATTTTCCTGATTTCAATTAAAACTGGAGCCACAATCATCTCCGATCGCGCTTTCTCTGTATTTATTTATAAAGCTAGAAGAATATTTTCTGCTAGAACCTCTTTCAAAATTGGACTAGGATTGACAGGTTCTACTGCCGGAAACAATTATACTCTTTCCTGAATAATCAGGTTAAATTTATTTTCCAGTTCTGTCAGGGTAAAATCACTGTAAGACATAGTTTTATTGTCAGCGAATGTAGGTTTAGGTAACAGCATAGCCCGGGCAGGCGGGCTTTGTTTGTGTAGCCCCACCTTTTAGGGTGGGGATGATGTGGGTTTAGGTAACAGCGAAGTTTTAATCACAGGCAATGCGATCTCGACTGTACTGCCCCGATCTTTACCCTCACTAGAGAGAGTAATGCTGCCATGCATAAGTTCCATCAAGTTCCGCGAAATTGCTAATCCCAGTCCTGCACCTCCAAACTCACGAGTTCTGCTACCATCAGCCATCACAAAGGGCTGAAACAGTTTAGACTGATTACTTTTGTCAACACCAATGCCAGTATCTAGGATAGCAACAGTAACATAGGTTTCACCCTCAGAACTAGAGCTTGGCGATGCTATCCGGGTGGTAATGGTGATGCTGCCAGTTTTAGTGAACTTAATAGCGTTACTCAGGACATTCAGGAACACCTGCTTCGAGCTTGGCCAGATCGGCCTGGACTGCGATCGCCTCCTTTGCCCGATCCCAATTCAGTTGTAAGCCTTTTTGCTGAATCTGAACCATCTGTAAATCTACGGCTTCCTTGAGTACATCTAGCAGCTCGACCCGTTCCATATCAACGGAGAGAGTACCCGCTTCAAGTTGCTAGAGGTCGAGAATATCATTAATAATTTCCAGCAGGCTAATCGCCCCATCATACACCTGTTGCAGAAACAGCTTTTCTTCCTCTCTGTCATCACAGTAGTCATCCAGTACCAAGCGCATGGAACCAATAATAGCATTGAGGGGTGTTCTCAACTCGTGATCCTGGCGAGAAACTCATTTTTCAGTTGGTTAGCTACTTTGGCTTCTTGCCATGCCGTTTTCAACTCCTCGGCCCAAGCTTTCGCGAGACCATACTGTTAAGGGCCAGAGCCAGTTGATTGAACTCTTTGATATTAAATTTGTGGGGGATGGGAGCCGTTGCTTCCTGGCCTTCGGTATTGCGGGCATACTCTCCCAGTTTTTCCATCGGACGCGCCTGGTCTCGTGCCAGAATTAGGGTTGCCACCAGGTTAGCCACGATCGAGAGTAAGATCGGATTGATCGGACTTTGCAGGATTTCTTGGAGACCAAACAGAGCGTTATCCAAACTGGTGACAGCTAAAATCACCCCTTTGCCGTTAGTCCTATCTGTGGGACTGTCGATCGCAGTATCCCCTACCAGTAATTCTAAGCCGCTATCATCAAAACTAGAGACATGCTGAAAATATTGTTCCTCCCCGATCGCATTTTTGACCAGACTGGAGAGTCTTTTCCGGGTCTCCCCATTTTTCTCGGAGGCAATATTTTGTCCCACCCGCTCTAAGTCGGGATGGGCTATAATAGTGCCATCTTGGTCGATCTCCACCGTATAACCTATCAGAGACTTAGGCTCATCTGTCACCTGTAGCGGCAAAACCGACTCAACCACTAACTGGAGGTGTCCATTCCCCTGCTTGTCAGAGACAGGCGCACTCAAAATCAAGTCAAGTTGGTTTTGCCAATCAATCTTACTAGCGGATGCTGTCCCTGGAAATACTACCTGTACCGCTGCCTTGTCTCGATCCGACAACTTCACTGGGGCTAGATTCTGATTACCACAGGTACTAGCGGCGTCTTGATATCCTGTAATTGCAGATAGTCCACTGGCCATAAAGATGCCAGCTGCTTTAAGTATTTTTCAGATGCCTCTAGGTTACCAGACTGCAAGAGTGAGGTTTACGTTGCTGTTAGCAGGTTGCTTTGCCAAGCGGCGATCGCCTCTTCAATACGACTACCCTCTGTGATCGCGCTTTCGGTAAGATTTTGGCTGGCTGTTTCCAGCAGCGTCGAACAGGCCTTTCTGTAGGTCACATATTGCCCCAGCAACAGCACTGGTATACTCAGCAGTAAAATGCATCACAGTAAGATGTCGCGAAAGGAAATTTTACCAAGCCTTGCATTGCGTAGATATTTCCACATATAACTCGCCTGCGGTGTCCCTTGAGGCTATAATTTTCTCATTATATCATTCCTGTCAAGGGCTTCCAACTCGAACAAACACCCGCCCGGCCCGATCGCCCCCAGGCCACTGCCCGATAGATCGCCGGTGCTCAATTCACAATTGACAACTGGCACGGTTATAAATGCGGTTGATATTCTATCGATGAAATAATAAACTAAACTAAAAATACTTTCATCACAAGAGCAGTAGGGGTGAAATCGATGTCCCGTCTGAATAAGCGTGCTTTTGAAATCCTGCGAGCCGAAGTTGACCAATGTGCTGGCACAGATAGGTTAAGCCAAACCGAGAAGTCGATTGTGATGGAGCGCTTATAAAAGCTGCGTCTGCAAAAAGGCGACCCCCGCCCAAGAGGAAGAACTGCGAGACACAGTTGTCGATGTGTTTCCCCAGTTTAGCGAAAAAGCCCTGAAAGCAACGGCTAAAGCTAACCGTCCACCGTCGGCCTTGAGCAAAATGAAGTGGCCAGCGGCCCTGTTGTTGGGTGCAGCTGGGTCGATCTATGTAGTTAACTTGCCTTATCCGATGATTAGGGACTTGCGCAGAAATAAAGTACCGAATAACCTCAGTCGTCTTAAGACGACTTAAGCTGATTAGGCGGGGGTTTTCCCAGACAGTCCAGTAGCGAAGTCGTTGGTACATTATTAAACCGCAAGTCCCTTGCATCGGGTAGTACACCAACCAGGATGATAAACAAACCCTAAGCAATTCAAGGTGCTCATAGGAGGGATGATTATACTGAACTCGTCTACCTAATCACCCTACAAAGCCCGGGGGTCACCCGAACCGCAAATAGTTCATGGCGAAAAAGAACCTACACAGAGGGGCCACCATGGCCAAAGAGGGACCTTAGCGCCTCGTGAAGGCCCTTGCAATGCCCAAGAGGGTCACTGAGGGGGTTTGTCCAAAGACAGACGAATATGGGCCGCTAAAGGGCAAAGTCCTAGCAGACATTTTGGCCAGCAGCCAAAATGTCTCACCGGTGCACACGGCAAAGGATGAGTGGCGATCCCGACCACTCCTTCGACTTGGGTGGCGATCCCGGCCACTCCTTCGACTGTTATAAGCGATTGTTATAGGATTCTATACTTTTCACGCAGTAATCTTATCAGTCAGGCAACGAAGGGTGACGGGGTGACGACCTGTGACGACCGGGTGACGACCAGGGTGTTGACCTCAAAGCCATGCTAGGACTGAGCTTGAGCCTTGTGTGACGACCTCTTTAAAGATCTCTTTTATTACTTGCGTTATTTATTAGGAAGCCAGGAGGAACGCATATTTTTTAAAAGGATCTAGCCCAAAGGTCGTCACACAAGGCTTAAACCTATGCTAGGATTAGCTTTGAGGTCAACACCCTGGTCGTCACCCGGTCGTCACAGGTCGTCACCCTCGTCACCCTTCGTTGCCTGAGCACCGGCAGGCGCTACTATTTGTGCCGGTGCTCAGGGGAATCTTTAGCGCTGATCCTCCGGCACCTCGTGGCCGTAGTGGCCACGGAGGATCCTCCGGCACTGCTCGTGGCCACTACGGCCACGGGAGCTCCTTTGGTACTGCTCGTGGCCGTAGTGGAGCTCCTCCGGTACTGCTCGTGGCCGTAGTGGCCACGGAGGATCCTCCGGTACTGCTCGTGGCGCCACCCATGGTCATGAGTGACCTTTTTGTTGCTTTGGATCCCTGCCGTCTTGGATCGCCATCTTCATGCAGTCTGATAAGAGAATTAGGCGTAACCAGAGATTAACGATAAGAAAGTCTTATTACTAATTCTCTTGCTCTAATGCTTGAAGTGAAGGAGCATAGATATATGTACAAAGCACAAAAGAGAGAACTCTATGAGCATCTCTGTGGTAGAGCTATTTCGCGGAGCCGGAGGCTTGACTTACGGATTTGAGCAGGCAGGTCTTTTGGTCAAGGCTGGCTATGACATTGATCCAGAGTGCAGGTTTCCATATGAGCACAACACTGGCGCTAGGTTTTTTTTGCGAGATGTCCAAGAACTTGAAGGCGCTGACATAGCAGAACATTTCTTTGGAAGCGCGATCACGGTGTTAGCTGGATGCGCTCCTTGCCAGCCATTTTCTACCTATTCAAGACGCTATGATGACCGGCAGTCAAAATGGCTGCTTATGCAAGAATTTGCTCGTCTAGTTGAAGAGTCCAATCCGGACATTGCATTTTTGGAGAATGTCCTTCCGTTGAAATTTCATCCGGTATTCAAAAAGTTCACTGCGCACTTAGCGAGGCTAAATTATTTTGTCAAACATTACCGGGTCAATTGTCCCGATTATGGAGTTCCTCAGTCCCGGAAACGGCTGGTCTTATTCGCCTCGAAGTTTGGCGAAATTGGCCTTTTTGGTCCGACTCATACCCCCTAATAGGGACGTTAGGGTTTGCCACTGGGAAATTAAATCTTTGGCCCGTCGGAGTGCCCTCACCGACTCAAGTTCGGCTTGTCGTCGAGTTCGCGCTACCCCCAGGTTTTGCCGATCTTGAGCTAGTTTTTGTTGGGCATCGACATAGGCAGGATCTGCGAGTGAGAATTGTTTCAGGCGATCGATCGCTTGCTGCCACAGAATCGCAATTTCTTGCCATTGGGCGGCGGTGTGGGGCGGGTTTTGGGCGGCGTTAGCAGCTGTCCAACCAAATTGCTTGGCCGCTGCGATTAAGCTATAGCTGCGCTGACTGGCAGTTGCTTGACTGGAAACTTGCTGAAAATCCCGTCGGTAGGCAGTTTGGGACATCCTTCCTGCTAGGGTTTGGGAGGGGATTTGATTGAGCAGATCCATTCCCCCTTGCCAAGCGGCGATCGCCTCTTGTTTTTCTGCGGCATCCTGGGCCTGTTGATACTGCTGCTTGGCCTTGTTAACTGCTGCGGTTCCTTCTGTCAGCAGAGTCTGTGCATTTTGTTCTTGATAAACCTTAGCTTCCATGCGCCCCACCCGTTTGCGGGCTGATTCAAATTCGTCGAGGGTGAACTGCCAAGTGCAACTAAACAAGTTACAGTATCTTTGGGGATAATAGCCGAGAAACCAAACTGGCAAGGCATCCAGATGGGATTGTGCTTTTTTTAGCTTCTGGGCACCCAATTCAAAATCAGCAGCGCTAGTGGCTTTGTTCACTAGCTGGTCCCCTTGCTCAATAGAGGTGATCGCCCCGCGATAATTACGATCCATGCTCAGATAACTGGGCAGCAGCAAAAGTGGGGCAGTCCGTGCCACCGGCCACCTAAGGGACTTGCGGTTTAATAATGTACCAACGACTTCGCTACTGGACTGTCTGGGTTAAACTTGCAAGCACGGCCCGGCTACGACTGAGGTTATTCGGTACTTTATTTCTGCGCAAGTCCCTAAAGGTCTAGGAAGGGCTCTTGTAAATGCCCAGGAGGTAGTCCGCCTGGGCAGCGGAGGCTACTACTACTCGGCGGCGTAGAGCGCCCAATCGTAGGCCGCCCGGGCGATCTGAGCAATCACCTGCTCCTTCGTGTCGAACGACGCCTTGTTGCGGTTGTAGACCGCGATGACGAGAACCCGTCCATCGGGGAGGCGGATCCATCCGGCATCGTTGATCGAGTCATGACCGGTTCCGGTCTTGTGACCCACAACAGTGCCCGGCGGCAACATGCCCTGCAAACGGGCTTTGCCGGTGCGGGTTTGCTCCATAATGTCGATGAGAACTTCGGTGCGCTCTGCATCGAGAACTTCACCCGCCATAAACTGCGACAAGAGCTGCGCCATGGCGTCCGGCGTGGTCGTGTCGCGCATGTCGTCCCAGAAGGGAGTGTCGAGCGGGCGAATGAAGAAGCCCTGCGCACCGCCCGGCTCCTGGTCTCGCTCATTGAGGAACTCGATGACTTCGTCAAAGCTGTCAAGCTCGTAGGCATCCATGAACAGGTCGTTCAAATTGCTGATGCCCTCGACACGCTGCTCTCGTACCCACGCCTCGACGCCTTCGGGGCCACCCATGACGCGCATCATCGTGTTCGGAGTGGTGTTGTCGCTGTCAACAATGGCCGTCCAGATGAGATTGTAGAGCTTGGTCGTCGTTGGCGCCTGCGGGAACGTCAGGTTCACCGGCGACATCACGGACAAGTCTTCATCGGTGATGGCGATCTGTGTTTCGAGCGTCAGTTCGCCTTGCGAAACAAGGTCGAGCGCCTGCATCGAAACGAGTGTCTTCACGGTGCTCATCATCGGGAACGGACGATCGCCGTTGATGAGCGCGATCGGCTCTTCTCCTGCAAAGGCGATGCTCGCCCCAACACCGCTGTCCACTGGCTCAGGTACTTCGTCGTCCACAGTCTGGGCGATACGGGCTACCTCGGCCCGAAGCGTTTCCAGGCTATCGGCGAATGCTGGTTCAGGTCCTCCTACGACTTAAACCAAAGCTACGGATAGGAGGATAAGGAGGATAAGGGTTCGTTTCATGATCTACTTCTCGAAGGTGTCAAGTTTTCTTCCGTAAATGGGCAGATCGCCCCGTGAGGTCCTCAGGCAAATCAGGATTGGCATCGTCTCCCAAATCAACGCTATGCAAGGAGCTACGATCATAAAGTAGTCCATAAAGTGGGGGATGTAAATGAACTCGTGCTGCTGAATTCCTATCGGGCGAGCACGGCGAGCACTCAAAAGCTAAGGTGCAATTCGGTAACCCATCGTTGTACCGGTATGTTGTCTAACTCGTTATTGGAGTGAACTGTTCCGCATAACACCCCTATTTGGGGGATTAGGTGGAAAATTTTTTACCTAACTACCCGATTTAGGTGTTTAGGTGGAAATACGCCAGCCTAGCTGGTTCTAATCCCAACCGGAGTTTACTCGCGAGTAAATTACAAAACCTAAGTTGCTACCTACAGAACCCCAATACCAAAATTAGCCAAAATTAGCCTTTAGAGCCTTGTGATTTACTCCAAACATAATGTTGGATATCTTTGCCAAAAATTGCTGTCTGAGAGGTCGAGATTTTTATAGGTAGTAACTTGAGTTACAAAGTATTATTAATCAGTTGGAAATAGTGCAGCCAGGAACCACAGCAACTGCTGAAGCTAAAGAATTGCTGAAATTTACCCGGGCAAAAATCCTGGAATTGCAGTCCGACTAAACTGTCAATCCCCCGGACAGGCGAGACGCCCCTCCGAGGCCACTTTTTTATTACAATCTCTAAAGTGATATTTTCACCCCGGAGAACATGGAACCTACTATCAACTGCGCCCAAGCCTGCGTCAACGGCTGCATTTTGGGAGATAAATGTCCCCACCGCTCATATGCAGAGTCCGCGTCTAAGTTTATCAAAGATACTTCCTTGGATGTGCGACTCGTTTAATGTAACCTGAGTTGACATAAGTCAATAAATATAAACGTTACCAGGGAATCATCAGCCCTGAGAACTTACGAGTGATAGTGGTGAAAGCCCACTCCCCCCGGTGCTGGGGTGAAAGCACTATCCCGACGGTAGCGATGGCATCAATCCGTAAAGCGGGGGTGTTTGACAATTGACAATTGAGAATTGAGAATTTGCAATTG
>JACOMV010000279.1 GCA_014324065.1 Hormoscilla sp. SP12CHS1
ATCACCTCATCATACCTTGACAACTGAAGCAGCGCATAGCCCCGGCGCCACCAGGCTGATTGGTAATCTGGTTTGATTTCTATCGCTTTGTCAAAGGATGCGAGCGCCTCATCATACCTTGACAACTCATCCAGCGCAATGCCCCGGTTGTTCCATGCTAAGTGGTCATCTGGTTTTATTTCTACCACTTTGTCATAGGATGCGAGCGCCTCATCATACTTTGACAACTCATCCAGCGCAATGCCCCGGTTGTACCAGGCTTCGTAGTCATCTGGTTTTATTTCTACCGCTTTGTCATAGGATGCGAGCGCCTTATCATACCTTGACAACTGATACAGCGCATAGCCCCGGATGCACCAGACATAACCAGACTGGAAATCTGGTTTGATTTCTATCGCTTTGTCAAAGGATGCGAGCGCCTCTTCATACCTTTACAACTCATACAGCGCCATGCCCCGGTTGTTCCATGCTAAGTGGTCATCTGGTTTGATTTCTATCGCTTTGTCAAAGGATGCGAGCGCCTCTTCATACCTTTACAACTTCTCCAGCGCCTTGCCTCGGTGGTACCAGACATCGTGGTCATCTAGATCTCGTTTGATTTCTATCGCTTTGTTATCGGATGCGATCTCCTCATCATACCTTGACAAGTTCCTTATGGACATAATACCTCCAGACTTTGGTTTGACATTTTCAAGCTAGGCACTGCTTTGCTGCCCATTTGACTGGGTAGCAACTTTGACAATGCCTCATATTTCATGAACTCGACAAATAAGACACCTCTATCTTTTTTTTACCAAGACAATCCTGCTTTTGGTTTACGCGGAACCGGCGCGATCACCGCCAATTGGCAATTAAGTTAGCCCCTGCGGTACGGAACCGGTGCAGAACCGGCGCCGCAACTGGGCAATTAAGTTATTCATAGGCAAAACCTCCCTTACCTTCCATGATTTCTACATCGTATGGGTCAAGTTGAGCGATTAAGCTTTGCTTGAAGTTATCATAACTCCGTTTCTCCCGATCGTACCACCAAGAGTACTTTTGTTTAAGGGCGATCGCCTCTTGGGGGGTGCTGGCCATCATACATCATATAAGTGTACTGTCCCTTGCTGCAATGAGGAATATTCTGAGCGCGGTACGGTGCGGAACAGGCGCGAGCGCCGCCCATTGGGAATTGAGCGCCGCCCATTGGCAATTAAGTTGGCCCTTGCGGTACAGAACCGGTGCAGAACCGGCGCCGCAACTCGTACTCATGTAAATGCTAGGGGGGCGATCGGCCCGCAGACGGTCCGAAAAATCGGGATTTTTCTTTTTCCAGCGGTTCTTGTTCCAGCGATCGAGTTCCTTCTTTAAGAGTTCAACAGCATTTTGCTTAACAATCACACCCAATTACCCCAATCTTGCTGCATTTGATGGTTGGGGCTGAAGGCCGCAGCATAGCAGTAGCTACAGCCATATTGGCAACCCCGGTAAGGATTGAGGGTAAAATCGTAAGCATTGATGAATCCTGTGGGTTTGTTTAGCAGGGTTTTCGAATTACAGACAGAGACCTTAGCGTTACCAAATGCTTGAGACTGTTGTGAATGAACCATAGGTTTGTTAGGTTTGTTAGGTTTGTAGTAAGGACTTTAGTCCTTACCTGACGATCGGCCAAGATGATATTAAAGTGAGTAGAGTTCCCCGTATTTCTGCTGGATGTAGCTGATAAAGGGGGAGATGGTCACGTCGCTGCCAGTGACGCGATCGATCAATTCAGTTGGGGTCCATTTGCAACCATGTTGGTAGATGTGCTCTTTTAACCAATTATGCAGCATTGTGTAGTCGCCATTGTTAATTTTTGCGGAAATTTCTGGTTGTGCTTTGAGTGCGGCTTGATAAAACTGGGCGCTCATGAGGTTGCCGAGGGTGTATCCTTGGAACAAGCCCCCGATCGTGTCACTGTACCAGTGGACATCTTGCATCACTCCTTCGCTGTCACTGGAAGGAACGACGCCGAGGTCGGACCTGTAACGTTCGTTCCAGGCTTCGGGAAGGTCGCGCACTGCTAAAGTGCCTTCTAGTAACTGTAATTCTAGATCGAAGCGAATCATGACATGGAGGTTGTATGTGACTTCGTCGGCGTCGGTGCGGATGAGCGATCGCTGAACTTTATTAATTGCCCGATAGAATGTCTCCAGAGAAACATTTCCTAATTGACTGGGGAAGAAAGTTTGCAGTTGGGGATAGAAGTGGGTCCAGAACTGGCGACTGCGTCCCACCAGATTTTCCCACAGTCGCGACTGACTTTCATGGACGCCAGTGGAAGCGCCATTAGCGAGGAGCGTAGCTTCAAAGGCGGGGTGGATACCTTGTCCGTACAAAGCATGACCCATTTCGTGAATGGTGCTGAAGAATGCTTCCGCCAAATCATTTTCGTTGACGCGGATGGCGATGCGCACGTCGCCAATACCGAAAAAGGTGGTAAAGGGATGGGGGGTTTTGTCTTTACGCCCCCGCCCGAAGTCATAGCCCAATTTTTCTATTACTTGATGGCAAAAGGCTAGCTGCTGGGTTTCGGGGAAATGTTGCTGCAAGCAAGCGTCGTCCGCAGGTGGTTGGGAAGTGATTTTTTCCACGATCGGGACTAGCTGTTGGCGCAACTCGGCAAATAGCGATCGCACTGTTGCTGCTTTCATGCCATAATCAGTTCTAGCGATCAGGGGATCGGCGATATGTTCGTAACCGGGGAAAAAGTTAGCATATTCGCGGCTGAATTGGAGAGTTTTTTCCAGGTAAGGCTGTACGGCGGCAAAGTTATTTTCTGGTCGTGCTTTCGCCCAAGCATTGTAGCAGGCGGCGCAATGGTTGGAGAATTTGGCCATGAAGTCGGAAGGGATTCGCACATTGAGATCGTAGTCGCGGCGGGTGACCCGGATCAGGCTAGCTTCTGAGTTATCGTAGGGAAGGCTTTCTTCATAGGGGCGCAAGTCTTCTAGCAGTTGACCGATCGCGGAGGAGGTAAACTTTTCGTGAGCAATTTGGTGGAGGGTGGCTATTTGGCGTCCTCGTGCTGCTGCACCTCCTGGGGGCATATAGGTGGCCTGGTCCCAGTGTAGCACGGAGGCAGCGGCATTGATATCGTGGATTTCGGTAAGGCGGGATTTCAGGTCTGCCAGTTGCGGTTCAGTTTTAGCCAGGGTTTGCATTTTTGTTTTAAGTTCGACAATCTCGATTATAGCAGTTACTGGAGATTGGGGATGACACAAGAACTGATTGATTTAAGGAATTCCATCATGGCCGGGCGTTATCAGGAGGCTTTAGCGATCGTTGATGACCTAGAATGGATGAGTAAAAAAGCCACATTACGAAATATCAAGAGTTATCTGGTTAGGATGATAGCTCATTTGATAAAAAACAAAGTCGAGCAACGCTTGACAAATTATTGGGCGGCCTCTATCGGCTACTCGGTGATTGAGATACAAGATTTGAATCTGATGGACAATAAAAAATCTCATTACATCAAGCAAGATGAATGGGATTCCTTCTTAGAGAATGCTTTCAAGGATGCAATTCTCTCAGCTAGCGGCGAAGTTTCTAATGGAGTCTATAAACCATCGTAACTCTTAAAAATAGTAGACAAGGAGCAGATTATCAGTATAGCCAAGGGACTGCTGTATTTGACCTATTACCATTCAGAATCAACATTGCGTGATGTCATCTATGAAGAATTCATTCAACTCCTAGGTGGTGAGGATTGGAGTTTGGAAAGGGAGAGTTGATCTGACAGGATTTTCTGGTATTATGTTAGGGTGTAGTCTCTGTAAATAAATCTAAATGGCAAAGTTACCCGATAAAACGATAACTACGATTTTCACATTGCAGCGACAGCTAGCAGAAGGCATTGAGGTTGCGGCAGCGGCAGAATGGGCCCTAGCAGAGCAATATGGCGAAACAGAAGCAACTAAGTAGTTAGACAAAAATAATTGCACATAGCCATGGGCGACATGCTCCGGATATGGAGACTAGCGCGAGAGAGTGTGGAGGAACTTCAGAATGCCAGGGAACGGCTAATTTCTCGTTACTCTGGTCTGTATAAGCTTTTTTTGAGAATTCTGGAAATGCAACCGACCGCTCCTACTGCTATGCTAAATATATTAGCGCAGACCATTGAGCAAGGGCAAGCGGTCCGTGATGCTCCCGGTGCAAGTGTTGAAGAAGTAAAAAGGAGTTGGAACCTACCATGAATGTGGAACAAAAAATCCCTGATGCAGAGACGAGAAGACGAAATGTTGAGCGGTTACGGGAAAGCAACCGACAGTTGGATCTTTTCTGTCTGGCACTGGATGAATTGATTGCGATGGCAGAAGTGGAACTCTGTCGCCAACGTCGTCAACGTATGGAACGCAAGTACAATGGTGCAAAACAAAAGGTAGAGGAATAAGGAGATGCTGTCAGAAGGCGATCGCCCACTGAAAAGGCGATCGCGCTGTAGTCAAAATTGTTTTTGTGTTATAATCAGATAGATGTCGATCGGCCATTAGCAAAGGAAGCAGTAGATATATGGATACCATACGAAAGATCGAGATCGAGAGTTTCAGAGATGTTTCTGTAGAATAATTTTTGCGGCGACTGCAACAACAAGGCCCGATCGCGGGTAGAATTGACTGACGGTCATCAAATCATCGTACAGGCTAAACTAGAACTCCCACCGTTACCAATATTAGAAGGCTACGTGCCTTCAGGTTGGAAAGATGCCATCTACTCCGAACATCCAGAAACAGGGTTTCTCAGGTAATTCATCTACCACCATTAACATCTTACAGCCTTCTCAATTTGTTTGTCCTTGCAGCAGCGCCTGAAACTGCTCATTTGACAAAATTAGGTTAAAATCCGAATCTGTTTTGGCTTTCTCTAGGTATTCCTGACCACCTATATTAACAGCCTGTTTCAGGTTATCAATCGCCAGTTCGGCATCACCCAGCAAGGCATAACAGCAGGCTTTGTTGTAATATGCGGACTGGTCATCAGGTTTGAGTTCTATCGCTTTGTCATAGGATGCGATCGCCTCAGAATACCTTGACAAGTTCGCCAGCGCAATGCCCCGGTTGTTCCAGACCTCGTGGGAATCTGGTTTGATTTCTATCGCTTTGTCATAGGATGCGATCGCCTCTTCCTCCCTTGACAAGTTCACCAGCGCAATCCCCCGGTTGTTCCAGGCTGAGTGGGAATCTGGTTTGAGTTCTATCGCTTTGTCATAGGATGCGATCGCCTCTTCCTCCCTTGACAAATTACCCAGCGCATTGCCCCGGTTGTACCAGGCTGAGTAGTCATCTGGTTTAATTTCTATCGCTTTGTCATAGGATGCGATCGCCTCTTCATCCCTTGACAAATTACCCAGCGCAATCCCCCGGTTGTTCCAGGCTGAGTGGTCATCTGATTTGATTTCTATCGCTTTGTCATAGGATGCGATCGCCTCTTCATCCCTTGACAAATTCCTCAGCGCATTGCCCCGGTTGTTCCAGGCTGAGTGGGAATTTCGTTTGATTTCTATCGCTTTGTCATAGCATACCATCGCCTCTTCATCCCTTGACAAATTACCCAGCGCAAAGCCCCGGTTGTTCCAGGCATCGGGGGAATCAGGTTTAATTTTTATGGCTTTGTCATAGGATGAGATCGCCTCTGAATATCTTTCCAAATCATCTAATACAAAGCCTCGGTAGAACCAGTATTGAGAGTCATCTGGTTTGATTTCTATCGCTTTATCAAAAGATTCAATCGCCTCTTCATATCGTTTTTTACTCGCTAGTAACAAACCATGCTGATAGAATAAATCCGCCTTTTTCTCTACCACTGTTTGACGACTATCCTTAAGCATATCGGCAATTTCTAGCAATTTAACTCCCCGCTCTTCATCTGTCAGCTCTAGACAATCTGACAAATCCTCTCCTACAATTCTTTCTATATCCTGAGATACCTTAAACATTCCCGATCTCCAATCGAAAAAGTCCGGAGCGCGGTGATTCAGATAACCGATCGCAAATCTCGGCAAGATAAAAACAAAGCAGACATTAAAATTATCTCTAAACCGTTCCCGCTGTTGATTTAAGTTCATCAAAATTCGCGGCACTCCTTTCCAACTGTAGGAGTAAATATCCTTGCTCTCCCATCTCTGCTCTCGTTTCTCCTCTTCATACTCGTACAGTGAATATTCTATACCCGTGACGAACAGAATATTGACTTCCTCTATATTGGGAAATTCCTCAACCAGATTATAAAAGTTATCAACCCCTTGCTTGAGACCCAACACCTCAATCCTTTTCTGGGGCAGATCCTTTTTCACCCTGGCGATCGCCTGCTCTCCTTCTGCTGGCGAACCTTGAACGAATAACAGTCCAAACCCCTTTCTCCGCCTGAGAGAGCGAACTAATGCCTTATATTCTTCTTCTAGATCGACAGGTGCATCCCTGTCCCAATCAGTTAATGCTGCTTTCATGACTTAATCTGCTTCACCGCTTCTTGAAATTCCCGCACCCCTCTCAGTAGAGGGTGAACGTCATACCAATGCAGTCGTTCTCCTGCTTCCTCAAAGCAATATTCTAAAAGACAGCGAGTAAACAATAAACTCCGATAATCATTATCATTGCGGAGTTGCTTGGAACCCGCAACTTCTGCCAACAGACGCCATTGGTTATCTTCAACCGTTCTCCGATAGGTATCCCGCGCATCCGTAATCGATCGCCGTACCGCTTTGGCCGAAATCGGCAAGTCTTCCGTATGGTCGATCGCCGCTTGCACCAATAATAGCAAATTCCGGACGTGACCGCCACTCATCAGGCAAAGTTTTTCCAGGGTCTCGGCACTGTCAAATATGTCCGTTTCCAGGGAACGAGTCGGAGCAAATAGGCGAACTCGCTTAGCAATTACCTCTTTAATCTTCTCAAAACCCCGAGGGTATATCTCGCCAGATATAGTCTGCACCATAATCATCGGCAAAACTTGCGGGTCACTATATATCTCTCTGAGGTTATTCGCCCTGCTAGAATAGACCATTGAGATCGGCACCGTGTAGATCACGTGGCAATCCAAAGCCTTCAGTTGTTCGCTGCGGTCTAAAAAAATCTCCTCGTGATTACTGCGCCCGCTTTCCTGGATCACTGGCACCATGCGGTCTAGGTTATCAACAATTACCGCCAACTTAGTCCGTCCTGAAGGTAACCGTTTTTTCGCCTCCGCAATAAACTCATTCAACGCCGTCATCAGGGTAACCGTTTGGGGATCGACTTTACTTCTAATTTGGTGGCGCAGGGTCGGTACAGCTCTTAAATTCGCCGTTAGCTTAGCGAACTGTCCGATCTGACTCTCTACACCCAGACTTTCAAATTCTATCTCAGTTAGCGCCAAATCTTTCAACTCTTGCCAGCGATCGCGCAACCAGTTCAGTACAGGACTGGCATTAGCATATTTGAGGTCTTCTAGCAAGTGGCGGGTACAGGCAAGTAGAATATCAGTATATTGGGTATCCTCGGGGTCAATATCTTGCTCGTCCGCCGCAAAATAAACCACCCAAAAGTCCCTTTCTTCCAGATATTTCTTCAACCGGAGCAGTTCCGTGGATTTTCCCGCACCCCTATGACCGGCATAAAGTTGGCAGGTCATCCGTTTAGACCGGCTAATTTTCTTCCCTAACACCTCGATATTCTCATCTCCCCGGACTGCCCTTAAATCCACATATACAGGATCTCCAGGTCGTAAGGGTTGGAAAGGGTCAAAAGCGTTGTAAATGTCATCCAGTAATTCATCGTCACCAGCCATAAATCAACAATCCCCTAAGTTTGTGCAGTCCCGTTCTCATCATAGCACATGCAGTCAAAATGTCAAGGGATTAGAAACCCTGTTTTTGGGAAAAATCTGGTTTCTGGGCAAAAGAGCGAATACCAGCGATAATCTCAAGTTCCGGTTACCATCTTGACGCCTGTTACCCAACATAACATATCTGGGAAGCCGATCGCCGAATCCCAACCCGTCGCTACTGCTGTGGTCTTGCACCAGTTGGTGAAAAAAAGTCGGGAGGCTTTCGTCTGGGGGCCAGAAACCGGGTTTCTTAATCAAATCTTGCTTTACGATCCTGATTTTGTCGCAGAAACCCGGTTTCTTATCTGTCTCACCCCTACTGCGCTACTGCTGCTACAATGAATTTACTATATCAGTCGATCGCAGAAGCCGAAGCAGGTGTTGATGCTGGATACGCAAGCATTCAAGACCTTAAAAGAAACAGGAATAAACCCATGAACAACCAACCAATGATCCCTGATGCCGAAACAAGAGCAAAATCCGTTGCCCGCCTGCGGGACGTTTGCTATATGTTTGACGCGCAAATTATGGCTTTGGATGAATTGATAGCCCAAGTGGAAGCGGAAAATCGTAATAATCTCCTCAATGTCTATCGCCGGAACCGAGGCCAACGCCTGCTAGAAGAATACAAGCAAAAGCAGTTGACAATACCGTAGTGCATATTTTACACCCGAGGCAGAGCCTCATTCGTCCGTTCCCTGACTCTGGCAGGGAACGAGATAACGAGAGAATGGGATACTACCCAATGCTTGCTTGAAATTCTCAAGTGATTTTGACCTATTATGACTCAACAACCCCGAATTCCCGATCCTGAAAAAGTTAAGCAGACAGCCGCCAAGCTGCGGGATGTTTGCAATATGTTTGACGCGCAAATTATGGTTTTGGATGAATTGATAGCCCAAGTGCAAGCGGAAAATCGCAATAATCTCCTCAATGTCTATCGCCGGAACCGAGGCCAACGCCTGCTAGAGCGTCGGTCCAGTAGAACATATTTTGGGTAAAGGAATGAGGGGGAGAGGGGGAGAGAGGGGGAGGGGGAGAAAGTAATTTGTTTATTTTCTGTTTATGCACATATTTTTTAATTTGTCAAGTATTATTAATGGACCGATGCTCTAGAAGAATACAAGCAAAAGCAGGCGGCAAGCAAGACATCCGTATAATTTACATAGGCTGGCTTTCGAGGGCGGTATGCTTGAGAAGCCTGCCTTGCAACTCACTCATATAGAAAACCTCGTATTCATTGACAAGTTCTGCTTGCAGTCGCTGCCACAAACTAATCCCCTCTTGCTCAAAAGCTAGACGTTCCTCTTCACTAGCGAAATCGGATGATCGGGGGTCATCCCAATTCATAATCCCATCATAAATATTTTGCCACTGGATTAACCGTTCGATAGTTGCAGCACTCAAAGGTAACTCAGCGGGATGAGGATTATCAATTAAATCATTATCTTCATATTCCCACAGGGTATAGCAGTCGTACTCAGCCATCAATTTAATCTGTTTAACCATCACTATCTCTCCTTTCCTGAGTCAAACGACGGATCGATCTTATCGGGGTAGGGTTGGCACCGACAATATAGCCGTTGTTGCTTACACTTACCGAAATGTATTGGATTTGAGCGTCTAAGACAATCTCATAAATAGTCCGAGACCTTCCTTGAATCCCTACAATTCTACCATTGATGACAGCTGCCATAATTGCATCTTGAATCCGATCTACAGAAATTCCTCTGTTGGCAAATTCATGTGCTTCAGAATCTGTTGCCAACCCGACTTGGCATTGCCATTCTCCAAAAAAAACGATAGTACCGTCCGGTTTTTTAGCAATTCGCAGAATCTCATCTGGATTATGCTTAATACCAGATGCTTCTAGTGGTCTGTCAAGGCAATGATGACGGATAATAGAAGGAAAGAGAAGAAAGAGTTCCAAACCATGCCAGCCAAACGATATATAGTCTCCCTAACGGAAGAAGAACGCCAAAGTCTAGAAAAGCTAACCACAACAGGAAAAGCAGCGGCAAAGAAAATTAAT
>JACOMV010000280.1 GCA_014324065.1 Hormoscilla sp. SP12CHS1
GATGGGAACAAATACGTTTAAGAACTGGTTTACTAAATGCTGTTATTGTACTAATTAAATAGCGAACAAGCTGTAAGCATTAAAGTGCTTCCGGAACGCAAGGACTAAAGTGCTTACTACGAACCATCTACGAACCATTAATTCGACACTTCTGCCATTTCAATCACGCGACCTTCTAAATCTTTTACTAAGAAATTCAGTGGCTTGTCGCGGCGAATTTTGTGTTTAATCGCTCGCAGCTGGATTCGCATCAGCACTTGTTCTAGACAATCGTGGTCAAAACAGACATGACGCTGGCGATTTTTGGCTCCCAAACTTGCCCCTGAAATCACGTGCAACTGGATATTTTTTTTAAGATTATACCACAAACCATCAGGACGGTCCATCGACGTAGCAGTTGTACTTCCCATCCCAGACGATAAGTACAGAGGGTCGATCCCCGTTGCACCTAAAGTTTGCTCGTAGTTGTAATAGTAGTGCAGGGGGACATCTGCTACTGGTAAATCTAACAATTGTTCATAGAACTGTCGTGCTATTTCCAGATCCGACACCATGATCGTGTGGACTTTCGGCGCACTGCTGAGGAACATCCACATGGCACCTGCATACGCCATCAACAGCATGACCATGATTCCCTGAGTAGAAAACAGGCTATCCAGGGGTAGAAAAGGAAACAATGAACCTAGATAGAAGGGTGGAAGTGAGTCAGAGATAACACAAGCAGATAAAACCATTTACTTAACTTAGTTAGTGGTCAGTGGTCAGGGGTCAGTTGTATTAGAGGTAGGTGGTCAGGGGTCAGTGGTGCAGCACTTGTCTGGTCTGTCCGTTGTCCGTTGTCCGTTGTGAGTGAGCCCGGAGGTAGATAATTATGGTTGATGGCTCCAATCCGAAAACGACTGTTCTGGACATGCTCCCAGTAGCTGTTGTTGTAACGCCACCAGATTGGGACTATAGCTATAATGATTTTAACAATTACGCGATGTGCAACTTTCTACGGAAGAATAACGGTTTGGTGGTCGAAGGGCTGAAAATGTTATTCTCAAAACTCCCTAAATATCGTTAGTTGCACACGGCCTACAATTTACACAGATGATATGATAGATGTCCGCTGACCAGCTGTGGCTAGCTCTAGCGATCGGGAATTCGCGGCTGCACTGGGCAATATTTGTCGGTGCAACCCTCTTGTCAACCTGGGAGATCGATCATCTGCCGGTTGATAGGGGGGCGGAGATGATTCAGCAATGGGCTGCTGGTGAATGGTCGGAGGCGATTTTTCCTCCCAGCAAGGTTCCTTCCTGGGTAAGTTCTGCTTCCCACAAAGGCGCAATACCCCTTTATCTGGCTTCCGTTGTTCCCGATCGAACCAGACTCATTGAAGCTTATCCCTACAGTCGGGCGATCTCTCTAGAACAATTGCCCTTGCTAGGACTCTATCAGACTCTAGGTATCGATCGAGCCTTAGCTGTGTTGGGTGCGGGAACCGAGATGGGGTGGCCCGTGCTGGTGATTGATGCTGGTACTGCTCTTACTTTAACAGGTGCTGATGCTAATCGCCAGTTAGTGGGAGGAGCCATCCTCCCCGGATTGAGATTACAATTACAGTCTCTGGCTGCTAACACTGCGGCATTACCGGTTGTCCAGACCCGGCCCTCTCTACCGGCACGGTGGGCTAATACTACTGTAGATGCTATTTCTAGTGGCATTGTCTACACCCTCTTGGCTGGTATTCAAGATTTTATCGCTGATTGGTGCCAGCAGTTTCCCGAGACCGCGATCGTTCTGACTGGGGGCGATCGTGCCATTTTGCTCTCCTATCTCCAAGCTCATGCACCGGCAGTAGCAGCAGCAATAATTCCCGATCCCCATTTAATCTTCTGGGGCATGCGCTCTATTGTTAATGGTTAAATATGGTTACGATTCAGATGCGATGGCGCTGCGCGCCCAGCGCAGCGCCATCGGCACCTGTCGTTAATAGTAAAAACATTGAACAATCGTCATATGATCGTTAGTAATGAGCATTAAATCTACACAGCGTCTGCCAATCTCGCCACTAGCAATGGTTATCTTAACCGTTGCGATCGAGGTTACAGGCTCAGGGATACTGTTCCCCGTGCTACCGTTTTTGGTGCAGCAATTTCGATCCGATGCCTTCACCATCGGTCTGCTGGCATCTAGTTTTGCTATAGCTCAGTTCTTAGCAGCCCCTTTATTGGGAATTCTGTCCGATCGATACGGACGGCGTCCTATTATACTGACCTGTGCTGCTGGTACATCGATCGCGTTTTTCACCCTTGGTTTGGCAAATACCCTCTGGATCATGTTTGTAGCTCAAATTGTCAATGGCGTGACTGGAGGGGTACTCAGCACAGCCCAAGCGTACATTGCCGATGTATCTACATCACCTCAAGAACGAACCAAAAACTTTGGTCTGATAGGGGTAGCAGCGGGAATTGGCTTTATTATGGGTCCGTTGTTGGGGGGGAGTTTGGCTAGCATCGATCTTAAGCTGCCAGCCTCGATCGCTGGATTCGTGGCACTGCTCAATACGACCATAGGATATTTCATTTTGCCCGAATCTCTTCACGATCTTCAACGCACTCCCCTCAAACCCAAAGAACTCAACCCCTTTCTACAAATTGCTCGCCTCTTCGCAGATCCCAAGCTGCGCAACCTATTAACGGGATACTTCGCTTTCTACTTAGCTTTTGCAGGCTTTACCAGCATTTTTGTTGTGTTCGCTCGCGATCGCTTTGGCTGGGGACTAGCGGCATCAGCAGGGGTGATGTTTTGGGTTGGCATCGTCGCTATTATCGTGCAAGGTGGCTTGATTAGAAATTTGCTACCTCGCTTCGGTGAAATACGCCTGACAGTAGCAGAACTTTCAGCAGAATATTGAAATAGGGAGGATTTACCTGGGAAGCAAACTGGCGATCGCACCTAAGAACAAATAGTAGATCGGGATCAGCAGGGACAGCTCTAAAAATTCTCGCAGGGGCTTCACAGCCAAAATGATCCCATAGATCCACCACTCAGGGGTTCGCCCCCTACCCATGCTCTCGTCGGAGGCTTGAGAAAAGGCATCAGCAGCAGCCCGCACAATACCAATATTGCCACCATAATCTGATCCGGGGAGATATACAGTATAGACAAAACCGGGACATGCAGCTTGCGGAAAATGAACAAGCCACTTGCCCCCCAAATTAACATAACGAAGAACCAGATGGGATTAACTCGGCGCACCCCATTTGTAGCGTTCGCTCAACTGCCAAAACTCCACAGCCACAGCTAGGCCAACCACAAAATGCATCAGCTTGTCGGTAGATCGGTACATAGGCCGCAATTTTTCTTACGGATTACAGCTTACTGCACCTTCCGCCGATGCTGGACGGGTTGCCTAGGAGCTGAAAATGCCATCTTTCACTATACTCTATTATCACTCATTACTGCGATTTCGATCACTATTATCTTCGTTTCCAGTCACATCTAAGGGGTTTCCCCCACCACCTGAAGCAGTCAGCGGTTATCACAAATAGATTATGAAAGCCATCACCACAATGGTCTAATTTTCACCCATATTAGAAATAAGCCGCCCGCGCATCCAAACCGCATTAACGGCATTGCCTTTGTTTTTCAGACCCCGCCCCCAATTAATAATCAATTCACCTCCATTTAATAATTTATGAAGAAGTGCTGACAATTCAAAAATCGAGCTAAATAATCGATGATAAATAAATTCTTTCGCTGAGAGCCGCAATTGTTGCAAATTGTCAAAGGTAGATGACTTTATTCATATCCATTCCCAAGAAGCTATTTTGTTGCACAACGACGGGATGATAAGGGTTGTTAATTGTCAATGGTCAATTTAAATAGTCATAAATAGCCATAGAGCGATGTCTGAACGCTTTTCAATGTTAAATGAAACAATTGACAACCATTGATTGCTATCATCGGTAAAAATGTGCAAAATTTTTAATTCGCTTCGGGGCCATTACGTTGCTTTTACCCTCATATTGGTGGTCATAAACGTTCCATTGCCCGAATATTGGGGAGTAGAGTCGGGAATGGGTGGAGTCGGTCCCTTCGGCGGTTGCATTGCTGGCACCATGACTTGAAACTTGGCCTTGAAGGTACTACCCTTGAGCAAAACTGGCTTGCCGCCAGATTTGGTTTTCTTGGCTTTTTGATTCCCGCCCAGAGAGTCGATCGTCAGGGTGCCTACACCGGGAATGCTATACACTGGTGTCATGTAGGCGCAGCCGGAGACGATGACTTTTTTCTCATCCCCATTGCGCTGCGCGCACACGCTTCGCGTAGCGAACGGGCCCGAGGACGCCACTACTGGGGATTACTACTCAAACCTTAATTCATTATTAAAATTGCTGGTCAATCGCGAATTCGGTAACAAAGAATACAGTTATTTCCTGGCTGTGCGTCATAAGATAGCCCTCTAGTCTCGAACAGGAGTAGAGTAGCGGGATGATAAGTAGAGTTGGTCGGCGTAAATTTATCTTATATAGTTCTGCCGCCCTGGGAACGAGCCTTCTCTTGAAAGCTTGCGGTGGCGATCCAAGTAGCAACTCAGATACTATCAAGGTGGGAATTCTGCACTCCCTCAGCGGCACGATGGCCATTAGCGAACAGAGTGTAGTGGATGCCGAACAGTTAGCAATTGAGGAAATCAACGCTGCTGGTGGGGTCTTGGGTAAGCAAATTCAGCCAATTGTCGAAGATGGTGCTTCTGACTGGCCGACCTTTGCGGAGAAGGCCAGAAAGCTGATCGATCGGGATAAGGTGGTGGCGGTTTTCGGTTGCTGGACATCGGCCAGTCGCAAGGCGGTGCTGCCGGTGTTTGAAGAGAAAAAACACATGCTCTGGTATCCCGTACAGTACGAAGGGCAGGAATGTTCCAATAACGTATTTTATACGGGGGCAGCACCAAATCAGCAAATTGAGCCTTCGGTGGATTGGTTGTTGGCAAATAAGGGCAAAAAGTTCTTTTTGGTGGGGTCGGACTATGTTTTCCCCCGCACTGCTAATACGATCATTAAGGCACAGTTGAAGGCAAAGGGTGGTACAACGGTAGGGGAAGATTACCTCCCCCTGGGTAACACGGAAGTTACAGCGATCATTACTAAAATTAGACAGGCCCTTCCTAATGGCGGTGCGATCTACAATACTCTCAATGGTGACAGCAATGTGGCATTCTTCAAGCAGATGCAAGGGGCGGGTTTAGGACCGGATAAGTATCCGGTGATGTCCGTGAGTATTGCTGAAGAAGAAGTAAAGGCGATCGGGGTTACCTACCTGAAAGGTCACTACGCGGCCTGGAATTATTTCCAAACTGTGAATACCCCTGCGAATCAGAAGTTTGTGCAGGCGTTTAAGGCTAAGTACGGTCAAAACCGGGTGACGAATGACCCCATGGAAGCGGCTTACATTGGGGTTTATATGTGGAAGCAGGCGGTAGAAAAGGCGGGGACTGCTGAGGATCTAGAAGCGGTCCGCAAAGCAGCTTACGGTCTGACTTTTGACGCGCCGGAAGGGAAGGTGACGATGAGACCAAATCATCACCTTGCTAAATGGGTGCGAATTGGTAAGATCCGTGATGATGGGATGTTTGAGATTGTTAATTCCCCTAAATCAGCTGTCGATCCCATTCCCTGGAATCAATTTGTAGCGGAAACGAAGGGCTTTGCTTGTGACTGGTCCGACCCGAGTAAGGGCGGCAAGTATAAGGTTTGAATTGGCGGGTGGGCACCGCCCACCTTATATGTTGTGAATTGATAGAGTTACTCAAACCCTTATTACCCTTGAGAAGCATAAAGAGCAACTATCCCAGATAGTCCGTCGCCATAAATCGGCACCACAGACAACTCTGATAGCCAAACT
>JACOMV010000281.1 GCA_014324065.1 Hormoscilla sp. SP12CHS1
ATGAGTGAATCTGGTCTGAATTGAGTGTAGCCCCAGTTTATCACAAAAGCGTTACACTTATTTACTGAACAAGCTGTACTGCATTTTCTTCATGGGCAGTAATTTTTCTAAAGTTCTTCTGCAAGCACTTGCTGATAAATTTGTGGCAGATAGGGCGTCATTGAGTTGCTTTCAATGCCGTAGCCTAAACTCGTCCAAGTCCCCGACAGCAACCGGAACACGTAATCCCACTCTCCTTGCCGGAGCAATTGAGGAATATCCGCTCCCCAAGCATAATAGTCACTCAGCCACTCATGCATCACGGCATCCTGATATTGCGGCTCAAAACTATAAGACTCCCAAAGCATAAACCTCCAGGGCCTCGGGTGATAAATTCGCGCCTTTTCTATCCAAGTCGTAGTCAAAAACTGATAGCGACCCGCAGCCGTAGTGCAATTTACCCGATTTGGTCCCGTCACAATAGTCACGCATTTATCCGGATGGCTGCTCAGGTCTTCCGCCTGTTCGCCACCATACAAAACCCCATAGGGTTGAGGATAGTTCGATTCGCTGGCGGAGATAGTTCGCATCAAAGCCCGAATATAGGGGTCGCCTCCTTTCATGACCAGGGGCTTTCTCGCACCATGTATAACTTCCGTGGTGCCTGGGAGAGCTCCTGTAGGACTCCTCAAGTCCTGCCATGCAGGGTACAACAATATCAACGCTATCGCCAGAATGCCGCTAGCCAGAAAAAAATTTTTTCTCTCTGTCATACCACACTGGCAAATAACTGCTCGAACGTCTGACTTGGCGCTTGGGCCTTCGTCACTATTTCTACTATTTTATTGCGGGCAGCAGGTTGATATAGCGCCTCCACGCAGACCTGTGCCACTTTCCGCCTAGGAATTCTACCATCAAACAGAGTATCCGCCCCTGACATGACTATTGGCTCATTATTGTCTGCATTTGTTAGGCCACCTGGTCGGACGATCGTGTAAGTCAAACCACTTTTGCAGATATATTGCTCTGCTTGCTTTTTCCACCACAGAATCAACCAAAACAAGTTTAGTGGATGGAATAGTTGGGAAACGCACAGAGAAGATACAATCGCAAAATGCTCGATTCCCTTCACTTTAGCCACATCTACCAAATTCTTGGTTCCTTCATAGTCTACTCTGTAGGGACCGCTGGGGTCTAAGCTGGGCTTGGCACCAGTGGCACAAAGCAGTACCGTACTGTCTCCGATCGCCCTGGCGATGCTATCTGGGTTTAATACATCGCCGGTAATTAACTCGGCCTGGGCTGGCAGAATTCTACTAGCCGTCTCTCTATTCCGCACTAGGGCCCGGACCGGTATCGACCGCCCCACCAGTTCAAGGACTATCCGGCGTCCTGTCTCACCTGTCGCTCCTGCTACAAATGCTTTCATCTACTATTCATTGCTTTGTCTCCAATTGTTAATATAGCTAGTTTTTGGCATTGCAGTTCGATATCTCTGCCAGAGCTCTTGTCCCAGGGGACATGGCTACGCCCCCAGCGCAGCGCTATCGGCACACAGGAGACATCGTTGCGAAATACCCCAATTCCTGTATATTTACCCGAGGTCAAACCTATTCCTTAACTTAGACTTTCGCCCGCTGCATTGATATAGATCGCTTTTGCGTGATACTGTGGGGCAATTAACTGGGGGGCGGAGCCCCTTATTAGCCTCACCCCCTGATGGCGCTTGACTTTCCTCCCCCCCCCTCAGAATGCCTTGAATTGGTAATTCGCCCACAGCATATGTGGACAATCTCACTCATGAGCATAGCTCAAAGGTGGACAGCTCGCGGAGTAGGTAATACAACCAGTTACCTTGGGAATTTCGTTATCAATTGTTAAGAATTTGAGTCGCACTAAAAGCTGTGAATTACTCTAGAGAATATTAAACCTAAGCAAACAGCGGGAAGACAGAAGAATTTCCATACTAGGCATAATCTGCCCATGCCCCCCTTGCGTTCCCAGGCTTCGCCGTGGGAACGAGGGAGAAGTATGTGGAACTTCTATACCATAATAATTACATCTTGTCAAGGATGTTTTGCACAATCTGCAGGCCCGTGACAGCCTGCCAAGCAAACAGACCTACGAGAGTAACATTCAGGGTAATATGAGAGTAGCGTGCCCAATCTTGTCCTTTCTGCAGGAAGGGGGCCAGAGAGGCTGACATGGCAATCAGTCCAGTCATGGCTAATCCTACTAGCAGGTGAGGTCCAAAGAAGAGCTTGCCGTTGTTGATATAGGTGACGGCCATACCGCCAATGGCACCGACAACCATCAAGGCTAGCAGGATTGAGCCAACTTGATAATGTTTGACGTTGAATTTGCCTTTAATTAACTCTTTCTTGGCTTCTCCTTCGGCGGTCCTGGTCTTGCGGACCTTGAGGCCGAGGGACATAGCATAAATGGAGGCCGCTAGCAATACCCACATAAATACGGGGTGAAAGAATTGGCTCCAAAATTTTACAGACTCTGGGATTTCCACGATCGCGGTGTTCTCCTAATTGCTGGATGTATCGTTATAAAAGTTAACATATCATATTGAGAGTGGCGATCGCGATCGCCAAATATGTGGGATGATGTATGGGCATGAACTCAAATGATGTCTTACTACTTCGGGCGGCGCTAAAGCGCGATCGCCACCAGGTGCAAACCCTGCTGGTCCAGGGTGCTAATGCCAATGCCACCGCTGCAGACGGCACGACGGCTTTGATGTATGCCGCTGCCTTGGGCTACACAGAAATTATCAGACTATTACTAGACTATGGTGCCTCTGTCAACAGGACGCGCAAGTTGTTTGGGGTCACGGCTTTGATGCTGGCCTCCGGGAACGGAAGTCTGGATGTGGTCCGGACTTTGGTTGCTAGCGGGGCTGAGGTGAACGCCAAAAATGATGATGGCAGTACGGCATTGATGGTGGCATCCCTGAAGGGGTATGCCCCTATAGTCAGATTATTGCTCTTAGCTGGGGCAGATGTCAAGATCGCCGATGCCGATGCCGATACAGCCCTTAACCTGGCAGTAAGTAAAGGTCATCTCCAGGTAGCAAAGCTATTGTTAGAGGCTGGGGCTGATGCTAACGATACTACATCGGAGGGGAGAACGGTGCTGATGCAGGCAGCAGCACGGGGTGAGTTGCAGATCGTCCAAGTATTGTTAGCTGCTGGTGCTGACCCGAAGGCTTCGGATGATGATGGGGAGACAGCCTTAAGTTTAGCGGCTGACTGGGGTCATACCAGTACAGTGCAAGCATTGCTAGAGGCTAGTGCCGATGTGCAGGGGAAAAATATAGAGGGCGGTACGGCCCCGATGGCTTCCGCTGCTGGGGGTTACGCTGAGATCGTGACGGCTTTACTGGACGCCGGTGCGGATGTCAATGCTAAAGATAGAGATGGCGAGATGGCATTAAACTTGGCGGTGACCGAAGGTCATCTGCAAGTAGTGGAGATTTTACTCGGGCGAGGCGCTGAGGTGAATGCTAGAAACCAGCTGGGTGACACGCCTTTAATTTTAGCGGCTTGGCACGATCGCGCTCAAATAGCGGCAGCGTTACTACAAAAGTCGGCTGATGTCAATAGCAAAAATATGGGACAGACTCCTCTGACTATAGCAGCCGATCGGGGACATCTGGAGACTCTCCAGATATTACTGGATGCTGGTGCGGATGCAAATATTGTAGATGACAAGGGTAAAACGGCTCTGATGAGGGCAGCCGATCGGGGGGCGAGGTCGGTGGTACGGCTTTTGTTGGCTGCTGGTGTGGATGTGAACAAGATAGATGGGGCTGGGGCTACGGCTTTGATGTGGGGGGCTCATCGAGGTTATACAAACATTGTCAGGATGATACTGTCAAGCGGTGCGGATGTCAAGCAGAAAAATCGCGGTGGTTACACAGCTGCCATGATTGCAGAGTTTAACGGTTATTCTGAAGTTGTAGAGTTATTGCAGGCAGCGGGCGAACAGGGCTGCGTGCGCGAAAAATCGAATTAACAATTAGCCGGAGAGCCGAGAGCGCACCCGAAATTGTTTGAGAAATGAAATACAGGTAGTGATGCACGCAGTAATGGGAGTGAGTCAATCGGAAATCTAGAGGTTAACAGCATTTCTTGTGAGAGCATCTCACTTTGGCATTTGTATTTGTGAAGAATTGCTAATTCGACAACTAGATGAAATGTGGTCTTTTGTGGGAAACAAGCAAAAAAAGCAGTGGCTCTGGCTTGCTTTAGACGAGTTAACTCGCGAAATTGTTGGAGTTGATGTGGGCGATAGTTCAGCTAAATCGGCTAAAAAACACCGCTGGCGCTCCCGCAAGCATTTTCCAGGAGCATGGGTTTAGCAAAAAAGTAGCCTGTCCAAAACTGCAGCCGATCTCGCGCAAAGCATTGACGTGGGAAGACTTCTCCACACCCTCAGCGACAACTGTCATGCCCAGGGCATGGGACAGGTCCACGATCGCCTGACAGATGCTGCGACTGTTAGCTTTATCATCCAGTCCCCAGACAAAGGACTTATCGATCTTGATGGTATCGAAGCGATACTTATTCAGATATTGGAGACTAGAATAGCCAGTACCGAAGTCATCCAGGACCAGAGGAAAGCCGAGGGAACGGCAACGGCGCACCCAGGCGATCGCCGCATCACTGTCGAACAGACTGCGTTCCAGGATTTCCAACTTAATCTGACCCGGTTGCACTTGACGGGTTTCTTCCAGGAGGAATTCAAAGAAATCAGGGTCTTCAATCTGGCGATTAGCAATATTGAGATTGACGAACATCTGCTTACCAGTCACCGACTCTATCTCCTGCAAGGCCCGGACTCCCTCTGCAATCACCCATTGCCCGATCGGGACAATCAGGGAAGTTGATTCCGCTAGGGGGATGAACAGATCCGGGCGCACCAAACCCCGCGTCGGACTTTGCCATCGGATCAGGGCCTCAAAGCCGACAATTTGCCCCCTTTCCAGATGTATGACAGGCTGGTAGAGGAGAGTAAATTGCTCCTCGTCGATCGCCGTGCGCAACTCACTCTCCATCCGGATCATTTCCACCGCTTCTGAGATCCGACCTTCCAAGTCCGCACGGGGGTCAGAGTAAGAGGTAATTTGCTCTTCAGTATAGTGTCGCAACTTCTCAGTCTCTGAGCGGAAGTAACGGATCGCCACCAGCAGCAGCATGCGCAGGATCGGGTCAGCGGACTGGATCCGCTGGTTAACCTGCTCTTGGGTTATCAGAGTCAAAAGCACATCGCCTTTTGCCGTCGCAGATGCAGATCGGGTGCGTCCGTCCACCAGGGCCAGCTCTCCGAACATGCTCCTCGCTGAGAGCACATTCAGCACCAACCGCTGGCCATCAATCTCCGTCCAGATTTCGATCGCACCTTCTTCAATGATGTAAGCGTAATCCCCAGGGTCGCCCTCAGAGAATATAAGTTCCCCCGCCTGCAGTTTGCGCTTCCGAAGTCCTTCGTATAGTAGTTTGTATTTCATTTATCGGTAGTCATGCACAGTAATGGGAGCGCGATCGTAGGCAATAATTATAGTAGCGAAGCGTGGACAAAGTTCCAAATCCCACCGATGTGGTTCTCCAGTTTTTTTAAGAACGGTCGTCAAGTGTTGTTCAGTCTTTCAATGAGACTCGTCCTTCCCGATTCTTTCCCTACAGGTGGTGCCTTTTTGAAGGAAGCACTGTTGATATGCTTTCCCTATGTCGGTATAACAAACCGCACATTGACGAGCAACAGGAGGTAAGGAATTCCCGTATCCCTATTGCCCTCTTAGATAATCCTCCTTTTAGTTGGTACAGCTTGTTCAGGAAACAAGTAGAACATTTTTGTGCTAAACTAGAGCTATACTCAATGCAGACCCAATTCAGCT
>JACOMV010000282.1 GCA_014324065.1 Hormoscilla sp. SP12CHS1
GTCTCTCCCGTACTTGGAGGGGGGGGTTTGAACCCTCATGATTACCGAGGTTATTGGCTGATGAAACCAATTAGGCTTTCACTGCTAGCAGTTTATACCTAAACGAATCGCACAGTACCAAAGTTATTGGCTAATGAAACCAACCAGGCTTTCACTGGTTCTAAGCTATTGCCTGAACGAATCGCACTTCCCTATATCTACTGGCGACAGCACGGTTATTATAGCGCAAATCACAGTAGAGGCTCTATAAACGCAGAAAGTCCCACAGCTTCTGGTTGTCACTCAATTCCTGTGATGGCTAGCTTTCCACCGTCAAGTCATAGGCGGGGAATTATTAAATAATTATTAATAAAATAGCTCGGGACGGCACTAAGGTAATATGATATAAAACGCTGTAATCAAAGTGGTAGACAGGTATCTTCAGCAAGGAAGAGGTGATGAAAGATATCGATTTTATAGCAGTTCTCACATTAGTGTACTATACGGGAGAGCGCTGAAACTCTTACCAGGTCTTGATTTTGCCGTGCCAGGTCATGGGACATCAATTTAAGAAACGCTATATCCCCATCCATAATATCGCCTTAATAATTCTTACAGTGCTAAATGTGGATTAACCACTCATAGGTGGGGTAATCAAAAGCCAAGTCCAAATAGATGGAGATCTTACTCAAATGATAACTCTAGTTCAACAAGTTAAGCTAGCTTTTCAGATAAACTCAGTTGCCAAAACGGAGAAGGGAGTAGTTATTATTTGGAAAGATAGTCATGAAACCTTCTTTGATAACCTCTGGCTGCGAGATAGCTGCCGATGCTCTGAATGCTTTCAGCACGATACTCTGGGGAAGAATATCGATCTGCTCCAAATTCCGCTTGCCCCCAAGATCGATCGAGTTAGCATCACGCAAGAAGGTAACCTAGATATTATTTGGGGTGGCGAGGAACAAGGGCATCACAGTGTTTATGATGCTTCTTGGTTGCGGGCTCATTGCTCAAAAGTATTAGCGCAAAAACCACGACCTCAACTCTGGGATGGGTCCTTTGAGGTTCCTCAGTTTGATTACTCTGAGGTATTGAACGACGATGAGGTATTGTTTAAGTGGCTAAATAAGCTGTACAAAACTGGGGCAACGATTATCAACGAAACTCCAAAAACGGAAGAAGGGTTGAAGTCACTAGCACAACGGATTGGCATGATACGACCCCGGTATCATCCTACCAATGTTTTTAAGCTGGATACTACAGACGAAGCTTTACATAAAATCAACCCTTCCTATAAATCCGATCGCTTGTACCTTCATGCCGATTACGCTGCATATGATAATGCAGCAACTCTCATATTCTTCCATTGTGTGGAATACGAGAATCCTGACAAAGACGAGCAGGCATATTCTATTATTGCAGATGGGTTAAAGATTGCAGAGCTTCTTAAAGAGCAGAAACCAGAATACTTCAATCTTCTGAGTCAGGAGTATGTCTCATTTTATCGACGACGCTTTTCCGTTCAGGAAGAGATCCTCGAAAATGACTCAATTTATAATTATCAGTGGGAAGGCTATCACCTCGGTCATATCATTAATCTGGATACACAAGGCGAGGTGCGCCTGCTTCGATTCCGGTCTAAACTTCGAGCACCGTTTTTGCTCGATCCAGACAAGAGGCAACAGTTTTATGAAGCTTATAGATATTTTATGACATTAATTGAACAGCCAGAGTATATTTGTAGGTTTCTCATGGCTCCGGGACAGGTTTTAGTATTCAACAATCGCCGCATCTTACACGGTCGTACAGGCTATAGTAATTCCCTGCGACGAGTTGTGAATGGTGTCGCCGTCGATGAAGAAGCATTTCGCAGTCGGTGGCGGATTTTGCTCGGACGAAAAACAGGAATGTCAGATGTATGGTTGGCAGGATGCTCAGACTATAGCTTGGAAATCCTCGCAGATCGAATGATGTTTTAACCCACATTCCGCACTTCCAGGAAGTGCGGAGGCCCTGATTCCAGGAGTTGCATCGTTCACGAGACTTTTTCAGAGAAGAAAATAGTCCAGCTGCAAATCCAACACCCAGAAGCAGAAGTCATCGCTCACCCAGAATGCGAAACGTCGGTATTGCGTCATGCAAATTACATTGGTTTGACTACGGCATTGTTAAAATATAGTCAGGAAAGCGATATTAAAGAGTTTATCGTGGCGACGGAACCGGGGATTATTCATCAAATGGAAAAAGAAGCACCGGCAAAAAGCTTTATCCCGGCTCCTCCAGAGTCCAATTGTGCCTGCAATGAATGTCCTCATATGCGGTTGAATACTTTGGAAAAGTTGTACCTGGCGATGAAAAATCGGAGGCCGGAAATTACAATGCCAGAAGAAATACAAGTGGCGGCTTTGCAACCGATTCAACGGATGTTAGAATTGTCGTAAAGAGGAATGAAAGTAGAGAGTCAAGGTAACAGAGAAAATAGCTCCATGTCTAGGGTTAATTCGGAAGCGGTGAAAAGTGCTCGGGAATATTATGATGGGACTCAAACAGACCGGTTGTACGCAACCATCTGGGGTGGAGAGCATATTCATTATGGCATCTACAGTCAACCTGACGAACCCATTCACGATGCTTCCCGGCGTACCGTAGAAACGATCGCCCAAAGTCTGGCCAAAATAGGCAGCGATTCGCGGGTGATAGATTTGGGAGCAGGATATGGAGGTGCAGCGCGGTATTTGGCGAAAACTTACGGCTGTTCTGTTTGCTGTCTCAATTTAAGCGCGGTGCAAAACCAACGGAACTCTCAATTGAATGAAGAGCAAAATTTAAGTCGCTTGGTGGAAGTGACTCAAGGGAGTTTTGAGGAGATTCCCTATGCAGACAACTCCTTTGATATAGTTTGGTCTCAGGATGCTATATTGCATAGTGGCGATCGCCGTGGACTGTTCCAGGAAATCAAGAGAGTGTTAAAATCGGGAGGAGAGTTTATTTTTACCGACCCCATGCAAAGCGAAACTTGTCCCCCGGGATTATTGCAACCGGCATTTGACCGCCTGGGAATCAGGGATATGGGTTCCTTAAGCTTTTACAGGCAAACGGCGAAAGAGTTGGGTTTTGAGGAACTACAGTTTATTGACCTTTCGGAAAATGTGCCCAAGCATTATCGACGCTTTGGGGAAGAAGTCCGGAAGCGCTATGATGAGGTAGTGCAAATAACTTCACCGGAATTTGCGGAGAAAACCTTGAACAGCATTGAACCTTGGATCGAACGTTACGAACAAGGATATATGCAATGGGGCATATTGCACTTTCGTCTGTTGGAGAAAGAGGGATGACCATTTACTTTTATAATGAATCAGAACAGCCCTATGGTTGTTTCTCCAACTTCTCCTCCCACGGTTTTGAACTGGATGGACTCTGGTGGCCGACCTCAGAGCATTATTTCCAAGCCCAAAAGTTTGTGGGGACTCACCATACCGAAGAAATTAGAATCGCCAAAACACCAGCTGATGCAGCTAGAATGGGACGAGGACGCAGTCGTCCTCTGCGCCAGGATTGGGAGGAGTTAAAAGAAGAGGTGATGGAGCGAAGTTTACTTTGTAAGTTTCAAGCCCATCCGGAACTCGGTCAAATACTGCTGAGTACGGGGGATGAACTGATAGTGGAAAATGCACCCCAAGACTACTATTGGGATTGCGGTGAAGACGGGAGTGGGAAAAATCGCCTGGGAGAGATCTTGATGAAAGTGCGGACTAGGTTGCGTGATGCGTAAAGACAAAAACCATGACTGAGTTAATGAAGGCGGTGATTCTGACAGAATTTGGCGGACCGGAAAAACTGGTCTATACCCAAGTGCCCAAACCAGTCCCAAAACAGGGAGAAGTGTTGATTAAAGTGGGAGCTTGTTCTGTCAACAATACAGACATCAATACTCGCACGGGTTGGTATGCTGCGGAGGATAATTTTCAAGCTATTCTGCAAGATACAAAGGAAAATGACCCTAAGAATACAGCTTGCTGGACGCAAAAGGAGACGGAGTTTCCGAGAATCCAAGGTGCTGATATTGTCGGTAAAGTTGTGGAAATTGGGTCGGATGTAGAACTGCAAATTTTGCAGAAAAGGGTGATTGTTGACAGTTGGATTCGGGAGGAAAAATCAGACGACTATCAATATATTGGCAGCGAATTAGATGGCGGTTTTGCTGAATATGCCGTAGTTACCGCTACTAACGTTTATCCGATTAATTCTCCACTTTCCGATATTGAACTAGCGACATTTCCCTGTTCCTATTCCACAGCAGAAAATATGCTGACCAAAGGAAGAATTACAGCAGCAGACACAGTTGTAATTATGGGAGCTTCTGGTGGTGTAGGGAGTGCTTTGATTCAATTAAGTAAAATTCGAGGTGCCAAAGTTATTGCGATTGTGGGAGCTAATAAAGAAGCTTTTGCTAAAGATTTAGGTGCAGATCGTGTATATCGACGAGATGACCAATTAGCTGTTAATTTAGCCGAACATAAAATTACTGTTGCTTTAGATGTTGTAGGAGACTCTTATTTTAACTTGATGATTAAAGCTCTTGCACCAAGAGGAAGATATGTTTCCTGTGGAGCAATAGGTAATCCAATGGTTGCACTAGATTTGCGGGATTTGATTTATAAGGATTTAGAGATGATTGGAGCAACGCGCCTGGAACCAGAAGTTTTCCAACGCCTGGTTAGATACATTGAAGAAGATCTCTTAAAACCTTTGGTTGCTAAAGTTTTTCATCTCGAACAAATTAAGGAGGCTCAACAAACTTTTCAAACAAAAGGTTTCTTTGGTAAAGTTGTCATTACCATTTCTTAACCAAGATATAGTAAAATGGCGATCGCCTAAAAAAGTCAGGAGACAGATAATGGGTGTAATTCTCAGACTGATCGATTGTAATCGATCGAAACACAATCTAACCTTGCTTTACCAATACGATGAAATCATATTCACGACGAGTCTCTGGTATTCAACGGTTGACTTTCATCAGTTGGAAGCTGAGTACGGTCAAGAGTATCTAGAAAAGATATATTTTCATATATTATTGTTTCACGGCTTGAAGATATTGAGTTTAAAGCCAACTCATCTTGACCTGGGAAAATATGCTAAATATTGGCATGAAAATTTACAGGAAATTTGGGATCGGAGTGTATAACAATGTTTGGGACAGTGGCTGTATGAAACTGGGAATTTAGATTATCGAGGAGCTGAAATCATTCATCGAGATGTTGCCCCTGTGGAAAGGTCGGTGGTAACTCTTGTTCCAGGGGAAACCCCCTTGCTTGTTTGTAATGGTGGGGGGAAAGATAGTCTATTAATGGCTCGTCTGCTGGACGATATCATATTGCTTTTGACAGTTTCAGCCTCAACCTACACACCTATGCCAATCCTGAAGAGTTGTTTGAAATGCACGAACAGCATCTTTATAGACTCCAAAATCCACCGCGCAAGATACATCGTCAGTATATTATGGAGTTATTCCTCAATTCTCCAGCAGCGAAACTTCATGGAGTAGAAGGTGTAGAGGTTTCTGAGATTAGAAACTATGAGGACTTACCTCTGGCTTATGGAATATTTGGCATTCTTCCCATAATCCTTCAGGAAAAATATACCCAACTCTGTTATGGCAATGAAAAAAGTGCTGACAGCGAACAGGTGAAGGTGGGAAATCAGATTATCAATCACGCTTGGTGTAAAAGCACCGAGTGTGAAGTGATTTATGAAGAGTACATTCAACAAGAGTTGATCGGTAATCTAGCTATTTTTAGTTTGATTAAGCCGGGTTCGGATGTATTACAGCTTGTTCAGAAAACAAGTAGAACATTTTTGTGCTAAACTAGAGCTATACTCAATGCAGACCCAATTCAGCTA
>JACOMV010000283.1 GCA_014324065.1 Hormoscilla sp. SP12CHS1
AATGTTATATCATTCCTAAGAAAAGTAAGGATTAATAGAGGGATGGAATGTTCTATCACTACATATTTATCACTACCCCCACGAGGTGGTCACGCTGCCCGATGGCCAGGTACAGTTAGTAGCTTATCTTACTCCAGGTACAACCCCAAGAGATGATTTCCGGAAAATAACCCGCTGCTGTACCATGAATTAAATTATTTGTCAACCGTAGTGATGGAGGTAGCAAAAAAGCTTGTGCTTCGACTAGGGTGTTTGAGAAAGATTTGAGTCCCGAAAAGACATAAGCGTCCGCGAAAAATCTACCCTTTCAGGCGATGGCAGGGGGTTCAAGCATAAATACACAGATTTATGGCAATGATATCACTGTATCCAGTCTATACCAAATCGTTGAAATAACGCAAGTAGGCGTGATAAAAAAGAAAGATCAGCAATAAGATCGGAGAAGAAAAGAGGGAAAGATTAGAATATTAAAAAGAGAAGGCAATTGGGTAAAAGTTGTACTTATATGTAAGAGAGGAGATAGGTGAGTAATGGCGCGAAAGGGAAAGGGGGAGAGATGTTGACAAAAAAGAGATATGCTGTCGCCCATTTAAATTGCATAAAGAGAAAAGCTGAAAGCCTTGTCATTAATGGGTTTAGCAATTTTGAATGAGAAAGAAAGAATTTGGAATTGCTTATGATGTGAGAGTATAAAAAAGATGCTCTGCCATTGAGATCGATATCCAGAACCAGAGGCGCTTCACCATTATTAGTAAGCTTTAGATCCAAAGGTGCGATCGCCAGCGTTCATAGTAAATACTTTAGTGTTTGCCAGCGTTCGTAGTAAACACTTTAGTGTTTGCCCGGAATAGATTAGGGCACGGCCATGCCCCGCAGCACCGCTGGACGCTGCTGAACCGCTTCCATCCAGCGTTTCAAATTTCGATGATTATCCAGAGTTAAACCCACAAACTCATAGACAGCAACCCAAGGATAAATCGCAATATCCGCGATCGAATAATCCCCGCCACAGACAAACTCATGTCCAGATAACTGCGTATCCAAGACAGCATAGAGTCGCAGAGTCTCCTTTTCATAGCGGGCGATCGCATAAGGAATCTGTTCAGTAGCAAAGCACTTAAAATGACTAAGCTGACCAAACATCGGGCCCACACCTCCCATCTGCAACATCAACCATTCTATCACATGAAAGCGATCTTTTTGGTCAGTGGGGAGTAATTTTCCCGTTTTTTCCGCCAGATAGATCAGGATCGCACCCGACTCAAACACAGTTATCCCCGTATCCCGGTCGATTATCGCCGGAATCTTGCTATTAGGATTAATCGCCACGAACTCCGGAGCAAACTGTTCGCCTTTGGAAATATCAATCTTATGGACATTGTAAGGAAGTGGAACTTCCTCTAGCATAATCGAAGCTTTGCGCCCGTTCGGTGTCCCGAAGGTATAAAGGTCAATCATCTTCAGTGACTTCTCCTGGTGAATGTGCTAACTGCTGACTCGGCGGCCATTAAAGAGGCGATCGGGCCAGCTTGGACATATAGCAATAATAAATCATTTCTGGTATCCGATTTTTCTGAGGTTTGTAGTGAGGACGGAAGTCCTCACTACAAACCTCAGTGCAACCCGTTTTCTCCATAAATCTCCTTTCTGGGCAACTGGTGGGCGGTGCCCACCCTACATTGTCTCTCTTTTTCCGGATCCCGAGAAGCCCCCCCTTAAAAGCTTACCAGTAGATGCACCCTGATGATACTCCTCCAGTCCCTTGGGCTGGGGGATTTTTTTTTGCCGCCCAAAAACATCAGCTATCTTTCCGGATCCCGAGAAGCCCCCTCTGAAAAAGCTTAGATGTACCCTGATGATACTCCTCCAGTCCCTAGGGCTGGGGGATTTTTTTTCTGTCACAGTCGCCATCCTATCGGACCATATTGCCAGATAAAATCATCAGCCCTTTTTCCGGATCCTCATCATCCCCTGAAGAAAATGATTGCCAGATGCACCCTGATACTCCTCCAGCCCTTTGGTTGGGGGAGTTTTTTTGGCCACAAGAGAAACCCTTAGTCCAGAAAACCGGTTTTCCCCTATAGGCAGTGCAGGAGTGCTAACAACCGGCTTTCTGATCGCGCAGCGTGGCGCAGCCATGCCTCGCCTATTTTACAGCATGAATAGTTCCCCGATCTCGTCCGCAACCACCCACCCGCCTCAACCCCGATCGCTTCCCATCAATCAACTGGCCTTTTTGTCGGGTCATGACTTTAGTTACATCTTCTCTCTTGATGAGTATTTTCACCTCTTGCCTGCTCCAGAATGCCTGATGCGCAAGCACGCGGGCATTACGCCACGAGCCCTGCTGGCTGCGACAGCCTGACCTGTCTCCTTATGCGGATGTTATACTTGCACCTATCTAGTTGTTAGATTTGTGAGGGTTAAACGCAGCACATTTGTTCTCTCCTAATCCCAAGCCTGCCCGTTTCTGCCTTGGGGATTTTTCCGGATATGCAAAATCCCTCCAGAAAAGGATTAACAGATGCACCCTGATGTTTTCCCTTAGCGCCACTGCCTGCTAGGGGATTTTTTTTGCCAAATTGATTTACGCTTGAGACAGATTAAACTGCAAGCAGCTTGAAGAACTCTCACTCGTTAAGCTGTTATGCATTATATTTTCATCAAGAGAAAAGCCCAGAGCAATGTTCATAAATTGCTTTGGCAATTGGGAATGAGAGAATTTTGAATCGCTTATGACCGATTTTTCCGGAACGGTAGAACCGCCCGACCCGAAAAACAACCAGACCCTTGACCAGTTAATGATGTACCGGTGTATCGAACTCGCTCGTCGGGCTTGGGGACGGACAGCTCCCAATCCCTTGGTGGGTTGTGTAATATGTAAAGATGGTCAGATAATCTCAGAAGGCTTTCATCCCCAGGCAGGCGAACCCCATGCCGAAGTGTTTGCCTTACGGGATGCTGGAGAACATGCCCGGGAGGCAACAGTCTATGTGAACCTGGAACCTTGCAATCACTACGGACGCACGCCTCCCTGTACGGAAGCTTTGATTGCTGCTGGAGTCAGTAAAGTGGTAGTGGGCATGGTTGACCCCGATCGCCGGGTATCTGGAACTGGCATAGAAAGGTTACGTGCCGCTGGCATTCAGGTCCTAGTGGGTGTAGAAGAGGATGCTTGCCAGCAGCTGAATGAGGCATTTATCCATCGGATTCTTTACCAGCGTCCCTTTGGGATCCTAAAATATGCCATGACCCTGGACGGCAAGATTGCGACAACCCAGGGTCACAGTACCTGGGTGACAGGGGTGGAAGCGAGAAAATGGGTGCATCAGTTGCGATCGGCTAGCGATGCGGTTATAGTTGGTGGCAATACAGTGCGTCAGGATAACCCCCAACTGACAACCCATGGGGTGAGCGATCGCAATCCTTTGCGGGTAGTAATGTCTCGGCAGCTAGACTTGCCCGCAGCAGCGCAGCTGTGGGATACAGCAGGAGCTGCGACTGTTGTCTTCACTACATTAGGGGCTAATCGGGATATGCAGCAGAAGCTACAAAAACAGGGAGTCGAAGTTGTAGAACTTTCCGATCTCAGCCCAACTCAGGTAATGGCCCATCTCTATGAACGGAATTTCCTCTCAGTTTTGTGGGAATGTGGGGGTGCCCTGGCCGCCCAGGCGATCGCGGACGGTGCAGTGCAAAAGATTGCCGCCTTCATCGCCCCGAAAATCATTGGCGGCACAGGGGCCCACTCGCCAGTAGGAGATTTGGGGTTCACGGCCATGACTCAAGCTTTACTCTTAAGGAGACTGCAACTCACCCAGCTAGGGAACGATTTTTTGCTTACAGGCTACTTACAATTAAAACAATGAAGAAAGACTAACAACAGTTTTATGCTTGAATTCGTGGTATACAGCTTATTTATCGGTAGCCTGGGTCTAGAAGCTCTGTTAACTAGCAACTGGTTATACAGGCGGCAACTATTACTTGCCAAGCAAAATCAGGTGGAGGAGGAAGAAGTTTTGAAGGAATATGAATCTAATATGGCCCAAAAACCGCAGCCGCAAGTCAACGGCTCCGCCAAGAAGGCCCATTATACGGCTCCCCAAATCGGAGACTGGGAATATAAGATTGTCCGCGCCAGCAGCGACCTATTTCGAGACCCCAAGGTTTTTCGCAAGTTATGTCGAGAAGAGGAAAATGCGGGCTGGGTATTGCTAGAAAAACTCGATAATCAGCGGGTACGCTTTCAGCGGTCTCGGGCATCCCGTCAGGCGATCGCACCTGGATATCTTCGCATCGATCCCTATCGCTGTCACTACGGCCCGAGTATGAAACTGCCTCAATGGGTAGGCCCGATCGCCATAGCGGCTTGTATAATTATTCCCGCCTACGTGGGTTACAGTATCATGTTAGGGATCATAGAATCGCGCAGGCAGCCTAGCATCCCATCTGGCGATACACCCCAGTCCCTTCCGGAAGCGCCACCCACGGTTGAAGGCAGTCCCCAGTCGGACAGCAGCTTAGTGACTGGTGCGGATGGAAGATCGGGCAGCGTTTCTCCTAGTCTGCACTGATTAATCAAGAATTTGGGACAGGAACTTCTGGGTGCGCTCCTCCTTGGGGTTGTTGAAAAATTCATCTGGCGTCCCATCTTCTACTAACAGACCATCCGCCATCAGCACGATCCGATCGGCCACTTCCCGAGCAAACCCTACTTCATGGGTGACGACTACCATTGTCATCCCTGAAGTGGCCAGGGTGCGCATCACGTCCAATACTTCCCGCACCATCTCTGGGTCCAGTGCTGAGGTGGGTTCGTCAAATAGCATGATCTTCGGTTCCATTGCTAAGGCCCGGGCGATCGCCACCCGTTGCTGCTGACCCCCCGACAGTTGACCCGGATACTTCTGCGCCTGCTCCAGGATCCCAACCCTTTCCAACAGCTGCATGGCCTTCTCTTCGGCCTTGGCCTGGGGCCAGCGACGCACCCAGATCGGAGCCAAGGTGACATTTTGCAGGATCGTCAGGTGCGGAAACAGGTTAAACTGCTGAAACACCATCCCTACTTCCCGCCTAATCTCTTCTATATTCTTCAGGTCGTGGGATAGGTTAATCCCATCTATGACTATAGAACCCTTCTGGAATTCCTCCAAAGCATTAAAGGTGCGGATAAAGGTCGATTTCCCAGAACCACTCGGTCCCATGATTACTACTACTTCCCCCCGCCGCACCGATAAACTGACACCCCTCAGGGCGTGAAATTTATTACTGTACCATTTGTGAACATCAGTGGCGACGATCGCCTGGTAAGATGAGTCATTCTGTAATTTTGTCTGCATTTGGTTCGTTGTTCGTGTCATACTCATAAGTAGTTCGTAGTTCGAGATTGCTTCGTGCCTCGCAACCATGCTGCAAACTCCGCCGGCGCGGTTCGTAGTTCGAGATTGCTTCGTGCCTCGCAACCAGGCTGCAAACTCCGCCGGCGCGGTTTGTGAAGTTGGAATGTCAACTGAGCTGTACCTCTTTCTGGAAGTGGGTTTCAGCCATTTCACAAATTTTTACAAAAGTTTACATGATTCAGTTTACCAATGCACACCTACTTACCAATTTTCAATGTTCAATTTTCAATTCCCGAACTTTGGCAATTAAACTTAAGATTTCATTATAGGCAAAATTATAAGCCATCGCTGTCATTTCCTGGGCTAAGGTCTCATGGTGAGTACCCATAAGGGCGATAGCCTCGTCTAGCCGATCTGGATCGCTACATAATATAACCTAAGTTGCGACCTATTTAAAAAAATCTGAATTACCCACTTAGACTTTACAGATATTTTGAGGTTTTTTGTAGCC
>JACOMV010000284.1 GCA_014324065.1 Hormoscilla sp. SP12CHS1
CATGTCCGTTGACGTATAATGCCTATTATACATGGAATTCAGCCGCTTTAGGGGGAAGTTTTTGTTTAAGTCCCGATAAGTAGTGCTTGGCTGATTGGCCATTCTCTGGGTGGTAGCATTGCCCTCTGGGGGGCGTCGATATATCGTGAGTGCGTTCGGGGGGTTGTCTGTGTTAACTATGGTGGCGGGATTTATCTGAAGGAAGAATTTGAGCGATTTAGAACTGCGGGGGAGCAAATTGTTAAATGGCGACCGAGGTGGATAAGTCAGTTGCCTTTGATTGATTTGCTGTTTGCCCGGGCTCAGGTGGCCCGCCCGATCGCGCGCTATTGGGGGCGTCAGCGGTTGATTGATTTTGCGGTGGCGCACCCAGAGGCGGCCCTGGGAACTTTGCTGGATTCGACGACGGAATATGAGGTGCCGGTTACCGGAGTTGGTGTCGCGGTTGGAACAGCCTGTTTATTTTATTGCTGGTGCGGAAGACCCGGTGATGAATCCGAAGTACGTGCGGCATTTGGCTAGTTTTCACCCCATGTTTCACCAGGATTCCGAGATGGTGATGGAAATCCCTGATTGCGGACATCTATCGATGCTGGAACATCCAGATCTGGTGGAGAGTGAAATTCGCAGGATTTTGGCTAATTATTAGATAGTGGTGAGTTGTCAGTGGTTAGCGGAAATGTTCATGGTATTTTCACATCGATCCGGGAGGAGATCGCCTTTGCCAAAGAAGCAAAATCGCTATAGACCTTTTTGACAGCTGAACTATGAGCACCAATAGCCCCATCAGCAGGCTTCAAGTAAAAAATAGGCTTGCGAGCTTCTTGAGCCATTGGCATCAAACTCTGGTAATTTTTCAGCAAAGCTAAACAATGAGGATCGGCAGCTACAGAGATGTTATTATCCCCAGGTTTATTCAACACAGCATCTCTGTAAACACCTGGAATCTTGGCAATCCAACGGTTGTACGCCTTGACTGGACGATCGAATCGTGCTGAGTGCTGCAAAACAACATAACCGATTGGTTGCATACCTCATTTCGGCAATTCCAGATCGTCAGCAGGGTTTTTTCGCCAGCGTCTTAAGGTAGGACCGAGGTTGCGTAAACCTTGCAAAGAGAACAAGTCTGGTGAAAGTGGCACGACAACATAATCTGCTGCAATCAATGCAGCACGATTAATTGCTCCTAAATTAGGTCCTAAGTCCATCAAGATGACATCAGCTTTGTGGAGGCCAGCTGTATTTTGCATCATTCTCCAAAAAGCAGAGATGACCCGAAAGGCACGTTCGTCGCCATCCATGCATTTAGGCCACACTTCTGAAAGTTGATCTTCAAAACCTGAAAGTGATAAATCTCCAACTAAAAGTGCCAGTTCTCCCGGAAGTAATGATAGCTGGTCTTCAACATATTCTAAGTGGGGTGGGGGTCGGCGATATCACCAATAGCTCTGATCAAGGGTTGCACGCAACCAAAGACGGTATCTGGATGATGATTGCCATCAGGCCAGAGTTGTTCCAAGCGATCTTCATCAAGAAAAGCTGCTGTCAGGTTAGCTTGGGGGTCGAGATCGGCAGCAACAACCCTCAGTCCCAAATCTTTATACATCCATGCCAAGTGATAAACTAAGGAGGTTTTGCCTACGCCTCCCTTATTATTGAAGAAAGCAACGATCGTGGTATTCATAGTTTTTTCTTGAGGGTGACTAGGACGTGAGCGTCTTCCACGGCAAATTCTGGGGGCGGATTGCCGTTTTTCTGCAATTCCCTCCGGGCCAGCTGGATGCCTACGCCAAATCGCTGCACGTAACCCAAGTTTTTCATCGCTTCAGCGACATTAGGATTTCGATAGTCTGCGATCCCCGGTTGACCAAAGTTTTGCCGATTTACCTGACCGAAAGGACCGCCGGGATTTTGAATTTCAATGCGGTCATTAAACCACGTAATTCGCACCGGTGCATTTGTACTTTCATAAGTACGATGCATGACTGCATTTCTCGCTAGTTGTTGCAGGGCAACGATCGGGTAATCAGGCTGTCGAATTTCAACAGGTTGAGCTGTTATGTCTGAAGCAACAGAAATATGAGCTTGAAATGTTTCGTCTAACATTCGCAGTAAGTCTGACAGAGGTCCGGTGATTTCTTTTTGAGCTTTAATTGGATCGGTTAATTCCATTCCGTCAATGCGCAGAAATTGAATATAGGCACCCGGAACGAATTGTCTGGGGTTATTTCCCACTACCAATATACCTAGTATAGTCGGTTGGGGCGTCTGTGTCACTGTCGCGAACCTTAGAGAGGTAAGTTTTTCTTCTACCGATCGCTCATTTTCAGCAATAATTTCCCTTGGTAAAAACGCTGGCAGATAAGTTATTCTAAAAAGTTCTAAATCCAAGTCTTCTATTGTAGCATATGACAAGGAGCGCAGATCGAATGGTAAATCATTAGACCTTCTTTTTTCAGCCAAACGACACTCTTCTTCTATTGTAGCAGTTGGACCCACGCGCACCCAAACTCGTCCATTAAATCTTACTGGGGGCGCATCCGATGATTGGACGATCGCCACTGCTAGTTCGCAACCGCCTAGATTACGTTTCTGGACTGTCATGGAGGGAAAAGGTAAGATATTCCCATCCGATCGCATATCCGAGAGGATGAGCAAAAGCCGATCGGTAATTGTCAGGTTAGCACAGGTGCCGTCATCATTAACGCCAATAAACAGAACTCCTGGTTGTTGGTGGTTTGGCAAGTCGAACGCAAAGGCGCAGATCGCCTGACGGATTTTACTTTGGGTCGGATATCGAAACTTTACGTTCCACCCGATCTGATTCTAGATCCTTCAGGAGGTTTTCTAACTCCTGGTCTTCATCCCGCCAAGTGTTTATAGCCAGGCACTTGGACATATCTGATGCTATGACACATACCTTTAGCAAATTATTGGGGTTGATGACATCATTGACCATATTCACTACTCACCAGATGCTGCGTGGGGAACAAATCGAGGATCACACGACAGTAATCGGTCACGCTCTCTGTACAACAGCACCAAAAGGTTTTACATAACGAGAACGTCTCCGTACACGCCTTATTACTCTTAGCTACGTTAACATCAATATTTACAGTGTCACCACATGGTGTTGTGGATAACTGATTGGCCGCTAACACAATCACTGTCTTCTCCATCTGTCCCCGCTGTCACGCATGCACGAAATTATTAGACACCCCTGCGCATGCGCGTACTCCATCTTCCCATTTCCTGAGAAGTTGATTGGTGGTCACCTTTTGAGCTTGTCATCACCATGGCTGAGTAAGCTATGATTAGAACCCAACTGCATGCTATGCATCGTTTACTTTATGTAGGGCAGACATTGCGCTTATTGGACTGGCCGTTATGGTAAGTAGCCGGAATCGACCACTACCCCAACACTTTGACCCAGCGGCTAACTAGACCGTCTTGCTGGCAATAGCAGTATATACATGTGTTTTGTATAATGCAGTTCTTGTTAACCGGTTAACTAATTGTGTAAATTTCTTTTATCCTTGCCTCTATCTCTTGTAGGGCCAAAACCTGATCTTGAACATGAACGATCATGGATTTGTGGTGAGTAACGCGCAAGGAATAACTATCATTTCGCGCTTGCCACAGATCAGATGTTGCATGGATAGCTGCATACATACACTATCAACTATTCATTTGCTATGTAATCCTTTCCTGGTAGCACTTCAGGGCCTTCTCTTTGGATTAATAAATAATCCAATCAGAGGGCGGGTGACATAACTAATTATAATATAGTGGCAAGTAGCAGAATTCTTGTCAAGTTATATAATGCAAGAGATCTTGTGAGACTTGCATCTCTCTCTAGGTGTGTGCCTACAACAGGACGGTAGAGAAAGTTGACAAATTTCTGGCCAATGAAGCTAAAGGTTAGTGGTATTTCTATGGCTGTAGCAGCCAGTGAGCTTGCCACTTGTGTAGGCACAAAGGTTGTTGGGGCCAAGTCCTTAGAGGAGATGGTGTCAAAGTTAAAGAAGCCACGCCGGGTGATGATGCTCGTGAAGGCTGGAGAAGCTGTGGACAAGTTCATTGATGCACTTGTGAGTAAATTACTGACTTGATTTCTTGCTTTTTTCCTGCCAAAGCAAAGAGGCTGGTACAGCAGTCATCTTTGACTAGGGTGCAAACTATTTATCCCCATATTTTTGGTAATTTCCAAAACCAGATTACAATTTACTTATTCTGCTAGTTTAACCACTATCTGCATACTTATCTTGCTGATGCCTGTAGTAATATCATTACCCCTAAAATTGTTATCAGGTTCTTCCAGTTACTAAGAGCCCTCAGAGTTTGCTTATGCTATATAGGTACCACTGTTAGAGAAAGGTGACATTATCATTGATGGAGGCAACTCAGAATACACGGACAGCCAGCGACGCTGCAAGGATCTGGAGAAGAAAGGAATCCTCTTTGTGGGTAGTGGTGTTAGTGGTGGAGAAGATGGTGCTCGTTATGGCCCATCCTTGATGCCTGGTGGAGCCAACGATGCTTGGTAAGCAAGCATGGCTGAGTTAGCATCACAAAGTATTAGTGCTTTTTTACGTTTAGGAAACACATCCAGCCAATATTCCAGGGTATATGTGCTAAAGCTAATGGTGAACCGTGCTGTGACTGGGTAGGTGAGGACGGAGCTGGACACTATGTCAAGATGGTACACAATGGTATCGAGTATGGAGATATGCAGGTATGAAGGATATAAAGTTAATGATACAAGTACATGCTTACTTCCATAGCTCATTGGAGAGGCCTACCACATGATGAAAGAAGTTCTGGGAATGAACCACGAAGAAATGAGTACAGTAAGTTTTAGTGTAATCTCTTCTTATGCAAACTCACTACCTTCTACTCCCACAGGCCATGGATGAGTGGAACAAAGGAGAACTAGATTCTTTCCTCATTGAGATCACTGCAGACATTCTGAAGTTTAAAGATGACAAAGGTGATTATCTTGTAGAGAAGATCAGGGATGCAGCTGGACAGGTACATTAGAATGACCAAAATATGTATTGGTGTTATCTGATGACAATAGAAAGGTACTGGAAAATGGACTGCCATTTCAGCTCTGGACAAAGGAATGCCTGTAACTCTGATAGGTCAGTTGTCTGTTTCCGTGATAATAATGTGATGTTTAGTTTAGGAGAGTCTGTGTTTGCTCGATGTCTATCATCACTGAAATCTGAGAGAATTGAGGCCAGCAAAGTGTTGAAAGGGAAGACCTGTGGCAAATACGAAGGTGACAAGAAAGAATTTATTGAACACATCAGGAAGGTAACTTATCTACTGTCAAGTTGTAATACTTCTAAGCTGTTTCTCTTCCAGGCCCTTTATGCCTCCAAGATAGTATCTTATGCACAAGGATTCATGTTACTGAGAGAAGCAGCCAAACAATACAACTGGAAACTCAACTATGGCGGTATTGCTTTGATGTGGCGAGGTGGCTGTATCATCCGCAGGTACACTACATGTCACTATAGCACACAATCGCATATGCCTTCTAATTTGGTAGTCGATTCTTGGGCAACATCAAGACTGCCTTTGACAAGAACCCAGGACTTGTCAACTTGTTGCTAGATGACTTCTTCAAGGATGCCATTGATCAATGCCAGGTATTTGAGATGAAATGACCTGGGGATATCATAATGCAGTGTACCTTCCACAGGAATCATGGCGTAAGGTTGTATCTGCAGCTGTACTGCAGGGAATACCATGCCCTGCTTTCAGCACGGCTCTTGCTTTCTATGATGGCTACAGGTTAGAAATGCTTTGAATAACTATAGAGGGCTTTGTATTATTGCGCG
>JACOMV010000285.1 GCA_014324065.1 Hormoscilla sp. SP12CHS1
TGAATTGGGTCTGCATTGAGTATAGCTCTAGTTTAGCACAAAAATGTTCTACTTGTTTCCTGAACAAGCTGTAAGTAAAACTTATATAGGCAAAAACTGTATTCTCGGATACAATTGACACGATCGACCCAGGATATCCTAATTTGAGGAACATGGCAAATTAATCAAGGAGTTTCATGAGACGCAGAGCTTGGCTGTACGTCCTACTTTTTTTGTCCGTCCCGGCGGTGGCCATTGCTGAAGATCGGGCGGCGGGTCAGAGTTTCATGGCCAGCATTGATGCAATATTTCCCAAATAGTGGCTGCCATATTCAGCGTGCTATTCTTTAGCATCGGAGGTTTCCCCCTGATCGTGCTGTGGCTGATCGGCGGTGGGGGTATTCTTCACGATCGGGATGAATTTTATCAATCTGAGGGGGTTTAGACATGCTATAGATGTGGTGATGGGGAAATACGATGACCCAGAAGAGGCAGGAGAAGTATCCCATTTTCAAGCCCTAGCGACAGCACTCTCAGCTACGGTAGGACTGGGGAACATTGCCGGAGTGGCGATCGCGGTGAGTGTGGGCGGACCGGGTGCGATATTCTGGATGAGCCTAGGGGGTCTGTTAGGAATGACCAGTAAATTTGTAGAATGTACCCTGGGACAGAAATATCGGATTGTTAAGTCAGACGGAACGATCGCTGGCGGACCGATGTATTATCTGTCAAGAGGCTTGGCTAGTATGGGACAGGAGAGTCTGGGCAAGGTTTTAGCGATTCTGTTCTCGGTCTTTTGCCTGGGTGGGGCATTTGGTGGCGCGAATATGTTTCAGGCTAACCAGTCCTACGGTGCAGTTGCTACTGTATTGCCTTTCTTACCTAAGTGGCTGTATGGTTTGATTCTCCTGACTTTAGTGGGACTGGTAATTATTGGTGGCATCAGACGCATTGCTCAGGTAGCCCAGGGGATACCGAAGGATTAGCAGAACTGGGACTGATAAAGCTGGGCAATATTTTAGCTGCGCGCTAGTGAAGCAATCCCCCGCTCCCAATACTTTAAGAGATAGCCTTCAGGGTAAACATAAGACAACCCTCAACTCCAAACTCCCTGCTCCCTGCTATCCCTTGAAATATTGGCTGTTGAGCCATTTTACAGCTATTCCTCTACTCGGTATCGACATGGTTCGCCCCTGAAAAATTAAATGGAGTTACCGCCAGCACTTAAAGCCGAAGACTTTCCCGAAAATCAACGCTATCGACAGCCGATCTGGCAAGTTCTTGATAAAGGAAAAATTTCCGAACTGAAAGCGGCAGAACTACTCAACCTCACGGTGGAATAACTGCGAATACTTCGTCAAGAAGCAGAGGTCTATGCAATCTCTTAATGGAACTATTCTCGACACCACCGCCATTATCGACTTTCGCTGGCTGAACGAGTGGGAGTGGTTAAAACAAAATTATAGTCCTCTGTATATCGCCCAAGAAGTTTTGGACTCGGACAATCTCGAACTGCCTACCCGCCAAGCAGCCAGCGAACATCTAAGGCCCCTAACTCTTGACAGTGAGGAAATGTTTGTCAGTTTTCTGGAGTTTGGCACTCAAGCGCCTTTACTTAGTGAAGCCTATCGCTCGCCCTTGCCCGCCATGGTTTATTATTATGTGCTAGCGATGACGGGTTAGTTATTGAAACTTGTGAGAAATACGGTATTACCTACACTCGAATATTACGGTTATTGAAAGAGATGGTGCAGACTGAACATAAAACTGTCGCAGAAGTTAAAGCGATGGTGCAAATTTTAATTCGCGATCGCGCCAAACTAATTTCTCCAGCAGTTTTGGCAAGTTGGGAACGGAGTTTAGAATAGGATATGGGGTAACTTCAAACCGACAGAGCAAAATTACCCTCGTTCCCAGGGTCTCCCTGGGAATGGTCAGTCTGAGGCTCTGCCTCCTGTGAATGAGCAAAGTCATGACTCTCGTGAGTGAGGAACAAGGGTGGTCTATTAGGCCAGGAGGCAGAGCCTCGACCGGAAGTGACCAGGGTCTCCCTGGTCACTAGAAATGGCACAAATTAATAGCGATCGGGATATAAAGCAGCAGTCGGAACAGTCAGTCGGTCCTGAATCATTGATTCCCAGTACAATTGCAGCAAGGGTTTGTCCGAGTTACTGATAAACTGGACTTCGATCGGGGTCTTACGACCCGCAATCATTTCGATCGGTGCGCTTTGGGCTGTACCATTGTTCTGGGATGCCTCGATTACCAGTTGACCGTCAATCCAAACTTTGACTGTTCCAGTTAGACCCACGCTGAACTGATATGCTTCCGTGCGAGGTACTTCCAGAAATCCTTCCCATTCGACGCTGAAGGAGTTTGGTGTTAACTGTTCCGGCAGGTTCCAGGGCTTGGCCGAATCTACTACATATCGCTTTCCAAACTGCAGCCGATCGTCTATCCGCTGGGAGATCGGCTGCCCGAAATTATCTCCCCGAAAGTATGTCCCTCGCAACCCGGTTCCCTGCATTTTCGGTGCAGTCGGGCGATCGACAATATTGACAGTGCCTTTGTAGCGCCTGACTTTATCCCAACCATGTATCTTAAAGGCGATGTAATGATTTTCTGCCTGTACCAACCAGATTACATCGCCATTCGGGCGGGTAAATATCTGACAGCCATTGCGATCGCCCCGCTTCCAGGGATAGTAAACCCACTCGGGCAAACCGACCTCTACTCTACTCTTTGCTAGGGTGCCTGTTTGCCATCCAGACTCTGCTTGCCGAAACCACAGGCTGTGATAATGTCTGACAGGAGGCGATCGACAGTAACCCCGGTGGTAAAATTAACAGCAATGAGTACAGCTTGATTTTCTGTTTTAACAAGGATACGATCATCATCTTTTTCCTTAATTTTACCCAATAAATGGGGTGTGGTCACGCATTTGTTGCAAAGGATCCCCCCCAAACCCCCCCTTGCGTTCCCAGGCCTCCCCAGGGAACTCGGGGGGGGGCTTCCATAGCCCCCCTTTCTCAGGGGGGTTTGGGGGGATCCGCTGACTGGGAGATCCCATGCACGATCGACGGGTTTTGACCACACCCCAATAAATGTCCTCAAACTATGCCCAGGCAACTAATGCAAGAACATTTAATTTTAACTGGGATTAGTTGTCCAAGGGCGGGCGATCGCCTTTATATAAATCGGAAGGGGGGCGCTGATCGCTCCAGGCCCACCAAGCACAGCCGCACTGACAGTGGTAAAATTCCTGGAACTTGCGGCGATGTCCTTCTGTGTAGACAGGCGATCTCCGATTTAGCCAGACGCGCTGGGCTTCCATAGAACTAGATCCACACCTGGGACAGCAGAAGTGCAGGGCGTGAGTTGCTGATTTAGTCCATTCTGGCGAGTTGACATCGAATGCTTCCATAATTATTCTGTTCTCAGGATTCCGATCTGATTGCGATTTTTATTGCTGGCTGTTTAATTTTCTCATTGGTGGCCGCCACCGTCTGGTTGGAGGTACAAGATATGAACTTGACATTAAACTTGATTTCGTTTATAGGTATTTTTGGCTTATGTCTGGTGGCTTGGCTGGGTTCTGAGAATCGCCGCATTATCCCCTGGAAGACGATCTTTGCTGGCATTGGCCTGGAACTGGCGATCGGGCTATTGCTATTCCAGGTGTCCGGAACCCGCCAATTCATTGTACTATTGAATGATATCCTCAATCCTCTGATTGATGCTTCTGAGGCCGGGGCCAGATTTATCTTCGGTTCTGGATTTGTCCCCGATCCGGCATCGGATCCTGGACCGGGACCGGCGGCCCGCTGGATCGCCAGGACTATTACTTCGCCTTACGCGCCAGTACCGGGAGATCGCCTGGGTCTGGATAACCTCAACTTAGGATATATCTTTGCCTTTCGGGCCCTACCCCAAGTGGTGTTCTTTTCGGCTATTGTAGCGATGCTATACAGGATGAATGCCATCCAACTCATTGTCCCGGTCTTTGCCAAGCTATTTCGCCGGGTGATGAATCTCAGCGGTGCCGAGTCCCTCTCCGGTGCTGTTAATATTTTTGTGGGCATAGAATCGGCGATCGCAGTCAAGCCGTTTCTATTGGATATGACTCGCAGCGAATTCTGTGCCATCTTAACATGCTGCTTTGGTTCCATTGCTTCCACTATCCTGGGACTCTATGCCAGTCTGCTGCGACCTACCTTTCCTGGTATAGTCGGTCATTTGATGTCTGCTTCTATCCTGACTATTCCCGCCTGCTTCGCGATCGCTAAAATTATCATACCAGAGACAGAGGTGCCGAAAACCTTGGGCGGGGTGCCCAAAGAGGAAGAAGACCCCAAGATCCGCAAACCCAGTTACATGGATAGTCTAATTATGGGGAGTTGGGACGGCGTCAAAATGGCAGTGGGAATCGCCGCCGTCCTGATCGCTATTCTGGGTTTAGTAGCCCTGCTGAATTCCTTTTTTGCCTTTCTCGCTACCTGGCCCGCGATCGGACCAGTCTTTGCCGTGGTAACTTTAGATAATATCTTTGGGGCCATGTTCTTTCCCTTGACTTTCCTCACTGGTGTCTCCCTGGATTTATCGGAACTCTGGCAATGTTCGGTGCTGATCGGGCGGCGGGTGCTGCAAACAGAAATTCCCTCGTTTATCGCCCTCAATCAACTTTCCGCACGGGGCGCTTTGAGCGATCGGGCCTTGTTAATAGTCAGCTACGTTCTCTGCGGTTTTGCCCATGTCGGATCCTTGGGGATCTTCGTCGGCGGTTTGACCAGTTTGGTGCCTCAACGCCAGCAAGACATTAGTTCCGTAGCCTGGAAAGCCCTCTGGGCTGCTACCTTAGCTACCTTGATGACTGGTTGTATTGCTGGGGTATTTTATTTCGGTGACTCTGCTTCTATTTTAGGTAGGTAAATATGAAACGTAATCGCTTTTGGCTAGTTGGTTTGATGTTGCTAACCGCCCTGGTTTTGATTATCTGGTCCCCATTTTCCCAGACAACCATCCCCACCCACACCCCCACCCTAAAGGGTGGGGCTACAGGAACGAAGCCCGCCTGCGCGGGCTTGGGGAAAACCTTTTGCGATCGCCAAATACTCCCAGCAGCATTGGCGACAACGCCGACTGAATCTTTTTCTCTGGGGGGAACTTATCAAGACCCAGCTGGACGGTTTCAAGTGGGCATTCTGGAGGGATATAATATCAGTTCTGTTGGTGCTTCTCCTTTATTTTCATCCCCTGATGGGAATTTGGCCTATACTGTGGTGGTGCGATCGCGCAGCAGTAGCAGACCTTTGACTGCTGCTACTCTAGCGCAGATCGCGATCGATACTTTCCGACGAGGGGAGGGATTTATCCCCGATCGGTTTCGACCTTTGGTGCCGGGAAGGGTGCAAGTTCCTTGGACTGGTAGTTTAACTATGGGGGGCAATACTCAGCCAATGAATGGGATGATTTTGGTCAGTCAGCCACAACAGGATATACTCATGCTGTTGATTTCGGCAACTCAAACAGGGCGATATCGGGTTGATACTGCTGTTGCTACCCTTGCTGACACTTTTAAACCTAAAGAGTCTCGTTCGTAGTAAGCACTTTAGTGCTTCGGGGGTTCGTAGTAAGCACTTTAGTGCTTCGGGGGCGCGAAAGCGGCTCCAGTTTTCGCCAGAAAACGCTGCCATAATTGTCGGTGACAGAAATATTTTCGTAAGCTCTAGCCTCAATATATTGACAGAGTTTAGTTTATACCATTGGGAGCATCTCAGAGAAGCATATGTATTATACAGCTTGTTCGCTATTTAATTAGTACAATAACAGCATTTAGTAAACCAGTTCTTAAACGTATTTGTTCCCATCA
>JACOMV010000286.1 GCA_014324065.1 Hormoscilla sp. SP12CHS1
AGTTCCAGCTTTTCATCGCTATAATTTACGGTGTTCTCGGCATAGCGCAATACCCTTTTGAGGTTATCTGTCAGCATTTCCAAAGCTTCGTTTTTAGCGATTGTTGCCTCTTTGGCGGCGGCGGTAGCAGCGATCGTCGCGTTTTAGGAGGCGATAACTTTGTTAAGGTTAGCTGTCAACTCTTCTATTGTCAGTGGTGGGGAGGGATAGACAGTGCTGTTAGCCGTTAATCCGGCGATTAAGCCGTTAGCGAGGGCAATAACTTCTAGTTCAGTTCTTGGAAATTTAGCCATTTTTTCCTCTTTGCTTATCTCTATTTTAATTACGGTTGGGAGCGGCTGCTGGCGCCGAGCGTCAGAAAATTGTAACACCCAATAGGTTATTGTAAGCATACAATAGCCTATGTAAGCCTGCGATAGCTTATTGTAAGCCTGCAATAGCTTATTGTAAGCTTGCAATAGCTTATTGTAAGCCTGCAATAATTTATTGTAAGCCAACAATGGCTTATTGTCAAGCTGCCTGTTAAAATAGCTAATGACAAGAAAAACCTCTGTAGGGGCAAAGCATTCGGGCGTTTGGATGCATAGGAAACATTTTGACAAGAAGATTGGTGTTTACCCAAGCGGCAATACAATTATAGTCGATTTATCTTGTCGAGAAGTCCCAAGGTAACTCGGTAGAAGTCGGTCTGTTACCGACTGAAAACATTTTTGATTTTGCACCAGAGATGGGCGCTCGGGCCAACCTAAATAGGGCGATCGGGTCCGTGATCGAACAACCCTTATCCAATGGATCCTCCTGTGGCCACCTTAGGGAGGCAGGAGCCTCGAGGGTCGGGCGTTCCCAGGCTCCGCCTGGGAACGAGGGTCAACTCAGAAGGGGTGCGGTCACAAGTAGTCGATCGCCCGAAGCCAGCTCCCCGGGTAACGCCCCCTCCGCTGCGAGGAGAGCATCGGTGATGCATGTAGAACCTGGAAACGAGAGGGTAAAATTTAAGCATTATCTTATTAGTCGGTTAAAACTGAGTCAATAGCAGTAAGAATATGATAGCGCCTTGGTTAAAAACCCGATACTTGTCGATTTATCTTGTCGAGAAGTCCCAGGGCCCGCCTTGGGTTAAAACCCCCGCGTTACCAGGCGGTCCCCAGGTAACTCGGTAGAAGTCGGTCTGTTACCGACTGAAAGCTTTTTCTATTTTGCATGAGAGCTGGGGTTTGGCCCGAAAGCCTCATTCCCTGTGTCTCGCAGGGAACGAAACACCCCTTCGAGGCGGATGCCTCTTGCGAGAAAACACTCATTCCCTGTGTCTCCCAGGGAACGAAACATCCCTTCGAGGCGGATGCCTCCTGCGAGAAGATTAACACTCGTTGTTGATTTACTTTGGAGGCAGAGCCTCCGATGAACGTTCCCTGACTCTGGCTGTGTCCCCCGGGATCTCGATGTTTCCCGGGATCTCTACTCGCACTACCCGGGAAACATCGTAGTCGCACTACCCGGGGGACACAGGGCGGGAACGAGAGAACCCGGAAGCACGAAGCGTGCTTACTACAAACGAATATTCAACTCTTCCAGTTGCGCGAAATGCTCTTGCAGCAAATCATGCCTGAACTGATAGCTCCCACCCCATCGTTGCAACAGCAATCTGCTTGTAGCATAATTGAGAAAGCGCCCATAATTCCAGGGTATTGCTCCACTCCGATATAGCAATAACCGCAGCATCAAATGTTGTATACAAGCTAAACCTGGATAAAGGGCGATCGCCAACCAACTTACCAGTCCCGCCACTAACCCCGCCAACCAACCATGACTCCCACTGCTAAAATATCCCGTCGCCAGTCCCGCAACTCCCCCAGCTAGCAACCCCACAGTTGGCGCCACTACTCCAAATATAATTGCTGACTGCTTGATACCCTGATTAGGAAAAGTTCTGCCCCCAATATTAGGAATAGTCAATCTCATTATCTGCCCTAAAATTAGGCTTGCCAACCCCACGACCGGAACAGCAACTAACCCCGTCCCTAGCCCGACGAGCCCGAAACGCAGCCCTAACCCCAAAACACTCCCCAAAATTAGCCCCGTCACCAGCACCAAAATCCACTTGCAACCGGGCAAATTAATCAACCGCTGCCATAGCTGAACTCCCGGCCATATCGCCCGCTCGCTCATGACAATTTTCTCCGGTTTTGACATCATCCCAGCCAACAGGCCAGCCAGCAGGCCAGCGCTTATCCCCGAGATCGACACCTGAGTTATATTAGCAGTTACCAGCCCGACCGATACTCCCGTAATTAGCCCGATAGTCAGCCCACCGATCGCCCCCACCCCCAGCCGATAAATTCGCCTTTGCGTGGAATTTGGCAACCAAGTAGGTGGCATTTTCTCAATCAAAAACTCGCTTAAATTCTCCTGTTTCATCCTGTTTGCCAGCCAAATCAGCCAATGCCTAGTTAACTCTGGGCGCGGATGTTTACCTCTCCCATACCACCCCTGGTTAATCTGGACTGTCAACATCCGACGCATATAGGCATTCAACAAGTATTGATGCCGTTCGCGATCGGAAGTAATGCGCCTCCAGGAATGAATTAAAATTTCCTCATCTGCGAGGGTCATCACGCTCAGCAGCAGCGGTTTTTTTGCTAAGGTTAACAACTGCGGTTCATTATAGATGCACTGCCAAAGTTCCCGACTTCTAGCACTGACCAAATAGTCTCTAATTTGAGTATCTCTCAGGGGTTGCAACCAAGCCACCCCATTTAATCGCAGCTTATTTTTGCAGCTTTTATACTCCTCCAGGCAATAACAAGCTATCATATTGAGCGGTTCGGGAACCTTCTCCAGCAGCTGATTTATCGCCTCAATACATTGTTCTTGACGCTCTAACTCTAGTCGTTCTAGCCCATCCAATAGTAGCAGCAACTGACCATTATCCAGCCACATTCTGCCAATCTTCACTTGCAGGCTATAGTTGAATTCAAGTTGTCTCACCAACCAGTCTGCAAGTGGCTCCCCTTGCCAAGTTGAAAGGTCGAATAAAACTGGCACGGGTTGGTTCCTTTGGGCATTTGCGATCAGTTCCTGAGCGAGTTCTAGCAGAGTCGTGGTTTTACCAGCTCCTGGCAACCCCAAAATCAGCCAGACACCCTTGTTCTGGTCGAATATTTCCCTCAGACTTGTTTCTGGCGGCAACTGAAAAGTGAGACTACCCCCAATCTTGATATTAATATCCCTTCGGAGCGGTTCTGCTTGCCGATCTCTCACGAGATCCTTCAGTACTGCGCGATGCAAGGACTGCTCTAGACGCCCTTGCACTTGATTTTTCATGGCTTCTAATAGCTGATGCCGACTCTGGAGTAGCAGGCGATCGCTCAGGATTCGTGTTTTACCCATTAGTAGTTTTGGCGACAATGGAAACAAAATCAATAGGCTGGCACTCCATTCCCCAACTCTTGCCGGTGAACCACCAGTCAGCTCGATGAAAAAATTTTATCACAATTATTGCCGATGGAGCGAGCGGGTTATCATAAAAGACGATCTGTCCAGTCTAGTAGATGACCGAAGAACTATGCCAGATGCGATCGTCATTGGTAGCGGCATTGGGGGGTTAAGCAATTCAAAATTCAAAATTATCTCATTCAAATGGGGAAAGTCATTGATAGCAATGGTTTCAGCATTTGGCTCCATGCAATTTAAATGCGCGACAGCTTAGTGGCAGCAAGCCTCCTGGCCCGCTATGGTAAAGATGTCCTAGTATGGGAAAGTCACGGTATTGCTGGGGGTGCGGCCCACAGCTTCTTCCGCCAAGGATTTAAATTTGATTCCGGTCCTTCCTTTTACTGCGGGAAGAAGCGATGGCCATTCTCTCAATCCCTGGCGACAAGTGCTGGATGTCCTGGTTGCTAGATGCTGGAGTCCCCCCGAAGATATCGTTCTAGGCTTTCAGCATCCCAGTAAGCGACCTCTGACTGAATTTGCCACGGGTATCCAAGATGTGATATAATATAATACTATTATCGTGCATGTCAAGTGATACTGCGGCGATACCAGCATTACCCTAGAGGTGGAGGTGTAAGGCGATGTCCAGAAAAGACCTTTTTCATAACCACGTCAAACATATCCTAGAGCATGAGGGACGGACAATTTCTGACGATCCGTTGTATTTAAGTTTTGGAAATGTGAATGTTCAAATATATCTGGCGGCAGAGCAGATCATTGCCGCCGAAAAAGAGGATAAAAAAATTGCTGTTGAAGTCAAAAGCTTTTCTCGGACATCGAAAATTACAGAATTTTACAGTTGTTTAGGGCAATACCTAACCTATAAAGTAGCTTCTTTGAGAACCAGAATGTCCACTATATTTAGCAGTTCCTGCCATTATATGATTCTTTACTTCAAGAATATCTATTTGTTGAAGTTCTGAAAAGATATCCTAGAAAGTTGATAGTGTACAACTCCAAAAACCAGGAGCCCTCCCTATGAATAGAATAGATTACTATCGTCAGTGCGTGAAAAAGTTTTTGACTGAGTATTTCAACTATGGCTTCCAACAGCCAGACATGGAGACTCAATTAATTTTTGATACAGTCAACGATCATTACCTTTTGCTCCGCACAGGTTAGGATGACACCCGTCGGGTTCACTGCTGTATTTTTCACTTTGATATCAAAGATGACAAAATCTGGCTCCAAGAAAACAACACCGATATTGAAATTGATGAAGACCTAGAAGAGATGGGCATTTCCAAGAAAGAAATCGTGGTTGGTTTCCATCATCCCTCCATGCGCCAGTATTCCAAATACGCTGTTTCATAGGAGACCGATCGGGTCTATGTTTTAGGTTTCCCATGGGTGTGGTCACAAGTAGTTGATAGCCAAGAGACAAGAAACCGGGTTTCTTAGATCAATTTAGGGGCAAAAAGCAGCCATTTCCATAGAAACCCGGTTTCTGACCCCCCACGGGAGGTCTCCTTGTACCAACGGTTTTTGACCACACCCAGCAATAACTGCCAAGTAGTTTATCCGATGTGATTATAAATCGCTATCTGACGAACAAAGTAATTCTATTTCAGCCAGCAGATTTTGTCGGGCTTTTGCTTCCTCTTGCTCGAACATTTGAGCCGTAAAATAAATGCGCGGACGCTGCAAAAGATTTTTCAATACATCTATTCTGCCTGAACGATATTCCTCAGAGCTTAACCAAGCATATTCTCGGCGAATTCCTTTGGCATAAAACCGATAAGATGATTCATCTTCTCCCAAGATGGCTAAATCGGCATCAAGCATAATTTGACTGTCAAGATCCTCTGGATCCGCTTGATGATGTTTGGTCTTTAAGATCATTTGGGTGACAGCATCAATGGTGGATGACGATATTTTTAATCTCTTTAATACTTTGGCTGCATAGGCGGCGCTTTTTTCTTCGTTATCTTTGGCTTTGGGGTTGTAGATCGTGGAACCAAGTTGCTAACTGAATGGCCGGGTAATTGTTGGCTTTGCTTTCCCAGGGGGCGATCGCGTCTAGCATGTATTTAACATGAGCGAGACCGTGTTAAAACCGGGTATCGCTGAAATAAGCATTAACTAATTCCCAAAAAACTCTGCTCCCTATTCGGCGATCGCCATGGGTATTTAGTGGCAAAGATTGTAGCAAAGATTGCCACTGAGATTTTAGTTCCAGTCCATTGATATTATTTTCGCTCGACAGCTTGTTCAGGAAACAAGTAGAACATTTTTGTGCTAAACTAGAGCTATACTCAATGCAGACCCAATTCAGCTATGG
>JACOMV010000287.1 GCA_014324065.1 Hormoscilla sp. SP12CHS1
TGTAGCATTAAGGACCGGAGTCTCTCCCGTACCTGGAGGGGGGGAATTTGAACCCCCATGATTATCGAGTTTATTGGCTTTTCTGAAAAATTTGGGGGATTTTTGTTTAGGTGCTGGCGACTGCTTTCATATGCTGGTGCTAACTAGCAGGACGTTGGATAATCTTTTCGACAACGCGCCGCTTAGCTTTGGGGTCGATGCCAATTATGCGCACGTATTCGCCGCTGTGTTCGGACAAGATAGCTGAGACTGTTTCGATCGCGTCGGACTGTGCAGAGGCAGTAATTGATTGGGCGCTTTTCCAGGAACTGGTGCGGAAACGGCGTCGATCTGCGTATTCTATCCCAATGTGATAACCGGTGCTGAGTAGCTGTTGCAGCTGTTCGACTACTTCTGGACTGAGTTGTGTACTCTGTAACGATCCATTACTGCTGCTGACTTGAGGGGTTGCCTCCGGTTGTGGTACTGGCGGGGGATTCCCTGGCGCCATATCTGGGCGATCGCCCCAGTACAAGTTTTGGTTATACTCTCGCGATCGCCCCATGGTCTCTACCCGCTGCTGTTCCCTGGCCATCTGCTGGCCAAACTCCATTAATCTTTGGAGGCTGAAATCGGGCTTTTGAAATTCTGGCGGTTTGTCGGCACTGTTGACAACGCGGGATCCAACTCTTTCTATGCCTACATTATGGATGAACTCGAGGATCTGTTCGTCCCAAAGGCGCGATCGCAGTGCGCTAAAGAAGTCGATGGCCTGTTTGGGGAAAGCATCTACCAGTTGTTCGATCTCCAACCCATCTTCGGCAAATATGCCGCCGACTATGCCGATTCTGTCTTCCCGATCGGGTTCCCAGTAAAATTTGACCATGCGACCGTCGCGAATTAGAGGTGCATAGAGGGTGGAAAAGTCATTACCAGTGACGATAATGGGGACGCGATGAAGAGGGTTAGCGTCATAACTGCCAGGAAGTTGCACGTCAGTGGGGCGATCGGCGATATTCATGAGAGTGCCATGCACTAGCTGGGTATTGACAGTATATTGGGTGCCTCGGTCCATCCGTCCTGCCCCTGCATCGAAATCATTAATCATCAGGACGGCCATTTTGCCCCGAACTTTAATTAATTCTGCTGCTTCCCGATAGCGGAGGCGGATCAGGCGAGCTGGATCGCCGGCGTCGGGACTTTCTAACTCTCCGGCTGACATGTGGATAGCTTCCACTCCCATTTTCTCAAAAACTAACTCGCATTGGAAGGTTTTTCCCTCTCCCTTGCGCCCGTGTATGCCGAGAATGAGGGGCACTCGCACTCCTGGAAGTTCTAGAAAGTTTTTGGTGATGTGAACGGAGACTATGTTGAGAAAGCGGGGTGAGATGTAATAGGTCATGGGTTGCTTGCTACAGGCTTATTCTGGTTATGGAGATTTTACGCTCTTCCCGTTCGTAGTAAGACACACTTTATGGTTTCCGTTCGTAGTAAGACACACTTTACGGCTTCCCTGGCGCGAAAACGCCGTTGGGTACATCTCACTTTTGCGGCGGGGATCGTCACCGGTAGCTCAGAAACCCGGTTTTCTGTAAAAACCGGGTTTCTTAATATAAAACACCAGATGCACCCACTGTGTCTCCTGGGGTCGGGCGTCACTGAGTCCCACGATCTCAGTAGCTGCTGATGAGTGGAAGTGATGCCAAGACTTTGCCCGCAACAGGACCAGAACCCTGCATCCGAGACAACTCATCACCGGTGAATAGACAAAGGTTTACAGACTTGCAGGATTTACGAATACCTGAAGCCTTGACAAAATGCGAGTCAGTGCCAGTGATTATTTGTCCGGTGACCGGCTAATCATGTCGCTGAACAATAATACTCCCTACCCGTGAAAGGCATCGATCGAAAAGGTTGATTTTTTTTGCCGAAAAAGTGGAAAATAGCTGGATGAAGGCAACTTGAAAAATGTGACAGTTTGTGCGATAGGGCAAAAATAGGTGGATCTCGAAGTTCAAAAAGGTGGATAAAGGTTGATTGTCATTCACAAATAAGCTTTGTTATCTTGTGAATGAAGCTAAAAGCTGCCTGCCTAGACCTCATTTGCTAGGTAACAGGCGAGTCAGTCACTTTAATGAGGGGTAATACACCCTATTAACTGTGATCGGCTATTAAAGGTTAATTAGCTATGGGAACCAGAGAAAAAAGTAGAGAATTTAGGAAAAAAAGGGGGGAAGCTATTGACAGGGGCTAAAGATTGGGTTAAAATCTGTAAAGAGCAGGGAAGCAGAGAAAAAAGGCAGTAATCAGAAAAAAAAGGGAAAAAGCTATTGACAGTGGTTGAAGGTTGGGTTAGAGTAGGGAAAGAGCAGGGAGACAGAAGAAAGAAGGAGGCGAACGCTGGTGGCTAGGGAAGAGAACAGGTGGGGAAAAAAGCAGGGAGACAGGAGAAAAAATGGAAGATTTGGGGGAATAAGGCAAAAAACTCTTGAGAGAGGCTAAAAAATGGGTTATAGTGGGAAAAGGGGACGGGGAAAGAAGCAAGGAAAGTAGGAAATTATGAAAAATGTTAGTGTAGACTTGACAAAGCAAGAAAAAATCAGGGAAAATGAGCGAGGGAAAACGGGCGAGCGCCGGTAGCTATGGGAGAGAATCAGGAGGCGGGAGCAGGGGGACCGGAGAAAAAAGAGGATAAAAAAAAGGTAAAAAGGAGAAAAAGTAGGGTTAGGGTAGGAAAAGAGCAGAAAGGGAGACTTGACAGGGCTTGGGTAAATCAGGGAAAATGATTTGAGTAGGGGAGAGCCAGCGATCGCTAGCTGAAGCAACTGAGGGTAAAACCAAAAGTAAATCCTGACAGCGGATTTAATCCAATGCGGATAGAGCTAGCTCAAGCGGATCTGGAGGTTCATCAGCAGAGCATCGCCCATTCCCAAGAGGTGAAACAATTCCTGAAAGACAAATTTACCAACAAAGACTTGTATCAATGGATGTTAGGTCGCTTGTCGGGTTTGTACTTCCAGACCTACAAAATTGCCTTGGATATGGCCTATTCTGCCCAAAAAGCCTACCAGTACGAACTGAACAAGGACGACATCTACATCGAACCCATCCATTGGGATAGCAACAAAAAAGGATTGTTGGCAGGGGAAAGCTTGATGTTAGAACTGAACCAACTGGAGAAGGCTTATCTGGATGGAAACGAACGCCGCTTGGAAATCCAAAAGATTATTTCCCTGCGTCAACTCAACCCTGAAGCTTTCCTTGACTTAAAGACAAAAGGAGAATGCCAGTTTAGCTTTGACGAAGAACTCTTTGCCCTGGACTTCCCCCGTCATTACTGCCGTCAAATCAAAACTATCGACCTGTAGATTCCCGCAGTGGTGGGACCTTACCAAAATATTAAAGCGACGCTTACGCAAGAGGGGGACAAGGTCTTAATCAAACCCAATGCAGAAGCAGTTAAGTGGCTGTTGAATGAAGCATCGGGCGATCCTCCAGAGGGGACAATCCGTCAGGGCTGGCGGCAAAACCAACAAATCGCCATTTCCAAGGGAGTCAACGATAGCGGTATGTTTGTCCTCAACTTCCAAGACGAGCGGTATTTGCCCTTTGAAGGCACCGGGGCGATTTTCAGCTGGAGGTTGGAAATGCCGAAAGCCACCAACCGCATAGACTTCGACAGTATCACCGATGTCATCATCACCCTCAGCTACACGGCGCTGCAAGGCGGTTCGACAATCTACAATGCGGTCAAAGAAACTATCACGACCTTTGCCGGACAACGATTGTTTAGCTTGGCGCAGCAGTTTTCTAGCGCTTGGTATCAGTTTATGAATCCCGGCAGCAGCACCACGGAGCAAACTTTGTCGTTCCAGGTGCTGGCGAATATGTTCCCCATGAACCTGACGAACTATACGGTGAAGGAAATCGACATCCAAATGGTTTTGGCAGAAAGTGCGGATGCTTCTGGTTTTGACTCACCCATGAAGGTCAAGATTGAAAAAGGTGGCTCGACACCCCTTGACGATACTATTAACTTGCAAGAGCAAGGTGGCATCGTTAGCGGGTCGCTGGATGAGGAGGTCAGCGATTTCTTCGATTCGTCTTGGTCGCTGTCAATCGATAAAGGAACTGCCAACAGTCCCCTGCGAGATGAAAACGGCTTCCTCGATCCGAACCAGGTCACGAATATCGGTCTGGTTGTCACCTACGAGGCGGATATCGACTGGCCGACAGATAGCTAGGAAAAAGGGCGATCGCCTTTTTCCGAAATCAGGGAGGGGCGATCGCCTTAAACTCATGTAGTAGCACCGGTGCTAGTTGGGTTGTGGTGGAATGGGGAAAGGTAGCATCCACCGGAGACCAGGAAGAGCGATCGCGGTGTTTGTTTTGGTGGTGGGACGATCGGGCCACGGTCCCAAAGAGAGAAACCGGGTTCTACGATAATTATGCCTGGCACGGGAGATTTGAAAAAGAAACTCGAAGGTTAGGTTACAGGAGCGATCAGGCCACGGTCCCAGAGGGAGAATGATTTGACTGCGGTCCGCGTTTCCGGCGCTAAAATCACTACTACCCACCACCAGGACATGAAAGGCGATCGCCTTCTCGTGCAGGGGGTGTCCTATAGTTGTTGGCGGTCGATATTTTCCCCCGCATAAAACCTAAACATCCCAATCATCCTCGCTATGGTGAGAGGCAATAAGAGCATCAATTTCTTCTGGGTTAGCCCGGTAATAGGTTCGTGCAGCCAACAGGTCTAAATGAGTCAATCCTGGAAAATCCCTCACTAATGCCTCCTCATCCATCCCCTGGTTTGCCAGAGAAATTAACGTCCAAACTGCAATTCGGGTGTTCCGAATGCGGGCATGGCCACCACACACATCAGGGTTTTTTTGGATGGTTTTAGTAATTAAAGTAGACTGAAACAGGGCGTAATGCTCTGGTTCCAGAGCATTAACAGCTTCAGCAAGGGATTCAACCAATTTTGCATTCATTACACTCACCCCCTAACCTTCAAACTTGTTTAACAATATGTACCACACTCACCACCACCGCCGCCCAACCCGGCCACTTTAAGCGCTTCCGCGTTGGGGAAAGTCCTTGAGAGCAAGTATCGAGCGCAGATTGCCCTATGCAATTTACAATGCACGACAGCTTACTCGCTTTCGTTCATTTTCAATTAACCCGCCTTTATTGCGAATCAAGCGTAGTCCCCTGCTTGTCCCCCTGAGCTATGGTATTCGTCGCAATCAGTCCCAAACTTCCCCCGGGGCTACCAACGTAACGCGGGACAAATTCGCCCCAGGGATTGGCCTCTACCGCTGTGGGCTGGAAGCCTTGCACCGTGGGCCGTCCCGGCTTAAGTTGGTAGCCCCAAACTTCCCCCGGAAATAAAATTATAAACGCCCGCCGGAAAAAAATCTACAACTTCGCCAACATAAATTCACCGCTTGGGGATTTTTATCAACTCCATCGTCGGATGTTCCCCAAACCGTGCCAAAACCGGGCGCAACGCGATCTCCACTTATCCGGTGCCAACTCCGCACAAAACTTGCTCACATGTTCAATCATATCATATAGCGGGCGATCGGGAGCGTTACTATTTTTTTGTTAGGTCGCGCGATCGGACCACGGGACAAGAGCGAGAAACCGGGTTTCTACGATCATTATGCCTGGTGCCCGAGATTTGGTAAAGAAACTTAAGTTGCGACCTATAAAAATTGAATACAAAAAGCGATGATAAAGAGAATTATTTTCAATTCAAATCCTAGCGCT
>JACOMV010000288.1 GCA_014324065.1 Hormoscilla sp. SP12CHS1
CGAGCCGCATTGCCCAATTGATAAGCAGTGACTACTTTTTGTCTAAGGTCCAGAGAGTAACGTCCCATAGCTGAATTTGATCTGCATTGAGTATAGCTCTAGTTTAGCACAAAAATGTTCTACTTGTTTCCTGAACAAGCTGATGTGCTTGAGGTAAAAAAGCCCAAATGGGCCAGTTACCAATAGCAAAAATAGCAATTCTCCTGGCTGTGGTAGCCAACTTATAGGAGTTGAATTTGATGGGTTAACTTCTGAGACCGGTGCAACTATAACAGGGGGACTAGGGAGAATTTGAGGTTGTTCAGGTGCAACTGGGATCGTTTCAGATGGCGGTTGTCCGACTGATTTTTGCTCTGGCTCATGTTGATGTCCGCTGTGAGCGATCGAGAGTTGAGCTTGTAGCAACAACTGATAGACCACAGCCAGAGGAAAGATGATTTTGCTAACTCTGTGCCAATTCATGAATTGAACATATACAGTATATCGACTTAAGTAGAATGATAGCAAGAGATAATGAAATTAGGATGAAATCAGGATTTATGGGTAAAGGCGGAACTAGATTGCTCTCCGGGACATCTACAAATATGACGGATGCATCCGCAGCCGCAAGACAATGTGTCAAGTAGCCGTGTATAATTCAGTCTCAATATCTTGTAAATCGATCCTGAATGAGAATTTGGTTGAGCGTTAAGACAAGACACAAGACTATCAGAAGACGAACTCATGAACAAGAAAATTGCTCTGGCAGTTGCCACCATAGCTTGCCTCGGAGTCTCCACCTCAGCTGGGGCATTGGAGAATCAGTCCCCAGACTCCTACCTTGCCTCTGCCCAGACAGGAGTCGAACTGGCCTCGGTCTCAATTGTCAATGACGGTCGTTCTTACCAACATGAGGTGGGGCAGGGGATTTATCGAGTGAGATACAATTACACGGGGAGAAATTGGACTCACGCTGATGTAGCGCCCATTCGGATCGATACCGATAAACCGATCGCCATCTTGCCCGTGCAGTACACCACTAACAAACTGCAAGCTGGGGCCACCGTAGATGGCGCTCATATTGGCAAGCGGTGGAATACAATTACCACCCAGGAGATGAAGCAGCGTTTGGAAGCCTTGGGGTTTTACGTGTTAACGCCGACGATTCAGATGTATGGGGAAAATATAGCAGGATTTCAGGCCCTAGAGCATTTTATTGCAGGGGTACATAAGGGCAATCGTAACGTGCAAACAGTGATTCTCACCGCTGACGCTCACATTGCCAGTGCGGCAAACCCCCGTCCCGGACCGCAGATGCTAGTAACGGGACTGCATCGACGGGATATTGAGTGGGAAAATCGGATTCAATTTCACATAGATCCCTTCTATCTACAGCAAGGTCTGACCAATATTGGGGCGAGAGTGCGGGGTGGAAAAAGCGATCGGGAAGGTTCTCCTCTAGCTTGGCATCCGCTGATTGAGCGTGCCGCAGAGTACGGTCCCCAGATCACGATTATTGAGGTGGCCAAGGCGAGGGATATTGCCGATCGGGCAGGTTCGGTGGTCGCTGGTCGTCAGTGGGCGGCCCCGGTATTTGATGGGGTGGCTACGGCGATGGCAGAACATGCTTGTGCCAGGGGTGCCTTTCTGGAGAGTTGCCTAGATCAAGGGGCGATCGCGCGACAAGAGGAGTCGGAACCGGATGGGGCGAGCGCAGTTGTCTCGCCATCTTTACCCTCAGCAAAAAAGATCGAGTTTCGGGCGGGGGGTCAGGCCGCGCTTGAGTGGGGAAAATTAGCATCGCTTGAGGAAAGTCACTACGTCTTGAATGCAGCTGCGGGTCAGTTAATGTCGATTAATGTCAGTTCACCGCCGGATCATCCGGTAGTATTAAGGATAAAAACAGCATCAGGGAATAGGATATTTGAAGCTGATGAAAGTGCATGGAGCGACACCTTGCCCTCATCGGAGGACTACTACATCACAGTAGTAAATAAATCTGAGACGGCCCAAGGATACACGATATCCGTACTAGTAGAGTAAGCAAGAGTTACCCCGTTCGCAGTAAACACTAAAGTGTTTGCCGTTCGTAGTAAACACTTTAGTCCTTTCTTTCCCTATCAGAAATTAGCCTCTACAATAGCAGTAATTTCCGAATCCAGCACTGACTGAATGTTAGAAGCCAGAAGCTTGACCACCGTGCTAGCAAGCTGGTTAAATATTCTGGGGGAAGAGCAAACTTCACCGTGAGCAGCGCAGTTGATATGCAACAGTCCCGAACCGAGAATTTCCGCTGCACTTAAGGCTCCAGAAAGTACGCTGTGACAATATTCAGAAGGTAAACCCATGTACGTGCGATCGAGGCGACTAGTCAGCAACCAGTCTTGCCGTTGCAGTTCCCGAAACAGCGACCTTAACTAAAAGTTCCTGGGAAAGTTCCGGTTGAAACTCCGCACCGAGTAGTCCGTAAATAGCTCGCGCAGCTTTAGGTATAAACATCTCAACAGCAGCAGATTTGCGGTTATATATCTGCGATATTCTAGCTTTTATAGTGCGTTCTAAGGAGTCTAACACCGGATATTTTACGGGTGGTAATTCTCCCAACCAAACGCGCATCTTGCGGTGATAACTTAGATTAAGCGTAATGATTTGACTGGTTGATTCTCCAGGCATTACCGTTCGTAGTAAACACTTTAGTGTTTGCCCCCCGTTCGTAGTAAACGCAAAGCGCGTTTGCCCGCCCGTTCGGGGCTAAAATCATCTTAACATGCTTATATTGTATTACCAGAGCGGGTCAACAAACAAATTAATCGTCATCTGGGACTTGCCTGGGGGAACTGCCGTAATGCAGGCACAGATAGTCAGTTCGCCATCAACCTCTACCCCGCAGGCGTGACAGGAACCTATCAAACAACCTGTAGGAATAGTAACACCCGCCCGCTCGGCCACTTCTAACATCGGTTCGCCAGGAGTTGCTTCCACCTCCACATCATCTGGCAAAAATTTAATCTTCATTATTTGTCCTTTTTCCTTCGCCATTAACTAACTCAAAACTGGTCTTAAATCTAAATAAGATTCAATCCGATCTGCGAGTAGGTTCAAAGTAAGTTCTCGCTGTTCCCGGTAATTAGGAATGCCAGTGGGTAAAGAAAGCAGACCCCGTTGCAGGCGCAAGCGGTTCAGCCAAGCGCGACGCCAGGGACTATTATCGAAAATACCGTGGAGATAAGTGCCCCAAACTGACTGTTCCTTATTAACTAAGCCTAAGTTAGGATCGTCGAATAGGGGTGCAACTCCCGTATTTTCTAACAGCTTGGTATGACCGTGATGGATTTCATAGCCAGCTATAGGTAAACCAGCAAGGGGCAAATTAGCAGTGACCCATCGCTGACGGGCGATTTTCTGTCCGGCAATCACGGTTCTGACTGGTAACAATTCCAGCGCTTTGAATCGTCCTTCTATTCCCTCCATACCCTCTGGATCGGCTATGTATTTGCCTAGCATTTGAAAACCGCCGCAGATGCCCACAATTGTACCGCCCCCGGCAACATAGTCTTTAATTTTCTCTGCCATACCAGTTTTTTGCAGGTAGAGTAGATCGCTAATCGTTGTTTTAGAACCGGGAATAATCACTGCATCTGGATAGCCTAGATCGCCCTTCGGGCCGACGTATGTTAAATTAACTGTGGGTTCCGAGTCTAGGGGGTCAAAATCTGTAAAATTAGATATCCGGGGTGTCCGGATGACCGCTATGTTGATTTCCCCAGTCTGCTGGCCCGATCGCCTTTCCAAGAGACTCAAGGAATCTTCAGCGGGAAATGCATTTTCTAGCCAAGGAATCACAGCTACCACAGGTATCCCCGTGCGTTCTTCCAACCACTCAATACCCGGATCCAGGAGAGATTTCTGTCCTCGGAACTTGTTGATCGCCACACCTTTAATTAAAGCACGCTCGTCCTGTTCCAACAACTCCAAGGTTCCCACCACATGGGCAAAGGCTCCTCCCCGATCTATATCAACCACCAGCAGGGTAGAGGCATTTAAGTGCTTCGCCACCCGCATATTAGTCAAATCTCGGTGCTTGAGATTGATTTCCGCCGGACTGCCAGCACCTTCACAGACGACTAGATCGAACTCTGATGCTAATACTTTCAGAGATTGGACGATCGCCTGCCAGCCCATCTCAAAATAATCCCGATAATAGTTAGCCGCCTCCGCCTTCCCTACCACTCTGCCCTTAATAATCACTTGGGAAGTCATATCACCTTGGGGCTTAAGCAAGATCGGGTTCATTTCCACCCGGGGGTTGACGCCCGCAGCCCAAGCCTGCACCGCTTGAGCATAACCCATTTCGCCACCATTAACAGTGACATAGGAATTCAGGGCCATATTTTGTCCCTTAAAAGGAGTCACCCGCCAACCTTGGCGACTGAGAATGCGACAGATGGCCGCAGTCAGAAGTGATTTCCCCGCGTGGGAAGTTGTACCCACAACCATGATGGCTTTCATAGGATTTCCTGTTTCGGGGATAATTAGATCGGTAGCCGCAACCAGCGACTGCAAGCATTGGAGATGCGATCGCATAGAGAGGGATCGGGAAGGTCAGGTTGCTGCTGCCATTTTTCCAGCAACTGACGCCCCAAGGGAGTGAGGCGAAAACTATCTGTGATTCCCTGACCATCTACCTCTCGCCGCAATATCCCTACTTGGATCAGCCACAGCAGGGCATTTTCTGCTGCTAACTCAGATAGGGGACCCTTAGTCCATTGCTGTTGGACCGCCTCTTCTGTAGCTATACTACTGAGAGGAACGCTCCTAATCCGCATTGTAGCAAATAAAGACAGGTTAAAGGGCGAACAACTGAGGGCTCGTTCGGCCCGTTTTATCGTCCGGTTGGGGTATTGAGTCGATACAGGCGTCATCGGCCGCGTCAAATACAGTCTCTTTTCTTTTATAGCATGCTTGTCAAGATTAAGTAGTGGTTCTCTTGACTGGTCCCTGGTCTGTTCCTGACTGCTGCTGGGAGAGTCTCACCGGTAATAATTTACAATTCTTGACATTCGCCTTTGATTTGGTTATCTTGGTAGAAGAGGAGCGAAAAATATTGTTCCAGACCCTCTCTGAAGAGTTGGGGGCAAAAGTCAAGAAAAATAATTTGAAATCGTCCCTAGAGAGGTGGCGACGAGTCTCCAATGTCTCACACGTCAATGTCTCAGACTCCGTACATATTGGTCATATTAATAATGTCAACGTCTGTGGAGACAGTTTGCCATCTTCAGCAGTCCCGCAACCCCTAACCAAGACAACCCTAAACCGAATGTACGTCTAGATTTAGCTGATGCGCCTGATGTCTCCCCTTTCTACGGACGCACCGAGGAACTGACTACCCTCAAACAATGGATCTTGCAGGAACGCTGTCGCCTGGTGGCAGTTCTGGGCATGACTGGTATCGGCAAAACCGCGATCGCGGTGCAACTTGTCAAGCAGATGTCCGATAAATTTGACTATGTAATTTGGCGCAGTCTCCGCAATTGTCCAGTCCTGGAAGCATTTCTGAGCAATTTACTCCAATTTTTCTCTCAGGACGGGGAAACTGAGTTATCTCCCGACAGGGGCGATCGCCTTTCCCAGGTAATGGAGTATTTGCGATTTTTCGGACCGTCCGCGGGCCGATCGCACCGGTGCCTGCTGGTGGTGGATGACGTACAGACAATTTTCAGCAGCGGGCAACTGGCAGGTCACTACAAAGATGGATATGAAGATTATCGCAT
>JACOMV010000289.1 GCA_014324065.1 Hormoscilla sp. SP12CHS1
CCGGATGCGGTGAAAGTCGCAAGTCCGGTTCCGAATGGGAGGGTTGGGAAGTGATTCCCAGCTCGACCCCTAACACCATTCGCAAATGCCAAACTGCGCAGCGGAGGTGGCCCGGAGCGTGCTCCCGAAGGATCTCCCGGGTAGTGCGAGTTCCGTATCCCCTGGGTAGTGCGATTAGCGCTCCCAGGAGACCGCACACGGCTACGCGCGAAAAGAAGTATCTCCCGGGTAGTGCGAGTGCGGGGGGGCCGGGAGCCTGCGCACGCGGCTATGCCTCAAGATCAAGTGGTTTCTGCTCTTGCGAAGCCTTGCCACTCTCGTTTCTTATACCCCAAAATGTGCTACCCGCACCATAACATAAGTAAAAACTTAGTTAAAGTGGGTACTTCCCTGTATATGAAGTTTTTTTAATAAAGGTTTAATTATATTAAAAATATAAACAAAAATAATCGGCAAAATTAAAAGATATTATGTATAATTATGTTGCGCTAAGAGTCAGCAAGACCATATGCTTATAAAAAGAAGCGAATTCAGCTTTGGCTTCATAGTAGTCAGAGATGTCTACCGAAAAAATCCCGACCCGCTAGCGGAGGGGTCCCGGAGCGTGCACAAGCAGACGCGAACGCAAAACACAGGAGAACAGAAATGCCAATCGCTGTTGGAATGATTGAAACAAAAGGGTTTCCGGCTGTGGTAGAAGCAGCAGACTCAATGGTGAAAGCAGCCCGCGTCACCTTGGTGGGATATGAAAAAATCGGCAGTGGTCGGGTGACGGTGATAGTCCGGGGAGATGTATCGGAAGTACAAGCTTCTGTGGCAGCTGGGATAGAATCAGCAAAGCGGGTGAATGGCGGTGAGGTGCTGTCAACCCACATCATTGCCCGTCCCCATGAAAACCTAGAGTATGTCTTGCCGATTCGTTACACGGAAGCGGTGGAGCAGTTCCGCAGCTACTAGGGACCGATGTGCGATTTTACGCCCTGCGGGCGGGGACAGTGCGGTTAGCGCGACATCCCGACGGCATCAAAGGTGATAAAGGATCGGTGGTCTGAGAAAAATCAAGGAGTGACAGAATGTCAATTGCAGTTGGAATGGTAGAAACATTGGGGTTTCCAGCGGTAGTGGAGGCAGCAGACGCGATGGTGAAGGCGGCCCGGGTCACCCTGGTAGGATATGAAAAAATCGGTAGTGGTCGGGTGACGGTAATAGTCCGGGGGGATGTATCGGAAGTGCAAGCTTCTGTAGCAGCTGGGGTAGATAACATCAAGCGCGTTAACGGCGGACAGGTGCTGTCAACCCACATCATTGCCCGTCCGCACGAAAACCTGGAGTACGTCCTGCCCATTCGCTACACGGAAGACGTGCAGCAGTTCGCTGAGAGTACGAACGCAATTCGCCCTTCCAGACAGTAAGAGAATAAATGCAAATTGCCAAAGTGCGGGGCACGGTAGTCAGTACCCAAAAAGATCCGAGTCTCAGAGGGGCAAAGCTACTCCTGCTGCAGTTTATAGATGAGTCGGGACAACTATTGCCGACTTACGAGGTGGCAGCAGACATTAGTGTGGGAGCGGGTTTTGATGAATGGGTTCTGGTTAGTCGTGGCAGTGCCGCTAGAAAAGTAGAAGGAAGTGAAGAGCGTCCGATCGATGCTATGGTGGTGGCGATAATAGACACGGTGACAGTGGAAAATCGCCCCATATATAGCAAAAAAGACCAATGACCAATCTGGTCAGTTGTAAGTGGTCAGTTGTAAGTGGTCAGCGCTCCCTATAGTAGGCAATTGTCTGCGAGCAAAAATACTTATTTACTTAGCCCGACATGCTCCCATTCGTTATGGGTTCAGGGCGATCGTCAAGGAGTAGAATCTAAGTGTCGGTCATGCGCTCGCGCAATCGCAAACAAAAAGACAAAGGAATAGTGAGAGAAAGGAGGAATTAACTCATGGTAGTCCGCCGCAACGCGGCTCCCCCCACCCCCTGGTCAAAAAAATTGGCGGAGCCGCAGATAGATGAAACGGCATACGTCCACTCGTTCTCTAACCTAATCGGAGATGTTTACATTGGTGCGCACGTGCTGGTAGCGCCTGGGACTTCGATTCGAGCGGATGAAGGCAACCCTTTCCAGATCAGCGAGGGAACAAATGTACAAGATGGCGTGGTGATTCACGGTCTAGAAGAAGGTCGGGTAGTTGGAGATGACGGCAAGAGGTATTCTGTCTGGATTGGCAAGAATGCTTCGATTACCCACATGGCTTTGATTCACGGACCAGCATATGTAGGCGATGATTGCTTTATCGGTTTTCGCTCGACGGTGTTTAACGCCAGAGTGGGAAATGGTTGCATCGTGATGATGCATGCCTTGGTCCAAGATGTGGAAATTGCCCCTGGCAAGTACGTGCCTAGCGGTTCGGTGATTACAAATCAGCAGCAAGCTGACCGCTTGCCAGACGTGACAGAGACAGATACAAAATTTGCCCGTCACGTGGTAGGAATTAATGATGCCCTGGTCACCGGTTATCGCTGTGCAGATGATGTTAGCTGCATCATTAAAGTACGAGACGATCTGGGTAAATCGGATAATGGGTTCAATGGCAAAGGGACAGTACAAACTATAGGTTTAAGCAATCAGATAATGGATCAAGTTCGCCAACTACTGGCTCAAGGTTACAAAATTGGCGCGGAGCATGCAGATAAACGCCGGTTTAAGACGGGTTCCTGGCAGAGTTGTCCTCCCATTGAGAGTCAGCGGGAGTCGGAAGTGATTGCAGCTCTGTCCGCTTATATGGCGGATTATAGCTGCGAATACGTGCGCTTGATTGGGATTGACTCAAAGGCGAAACGGCGGGTACTCGAAGAAATTATCCAGCGACCGGATGATAAACTGCAGGGTCGCGTAGCAACAACTGCCACGGAGTCTAGCAGCTACAGCAAGCCAGCATCAATAGAGTCGGTAAATGGTAGTGGCTTAAGTGCCGAAATGGCGGAGCAAGTGCGCCAACTACTGGCTCAAGGTTACAAGGTGGGCACGGAACATGCGGATAAGCGCCGGTTTAAGACGAGTTCTTGGAAGAGTGGAGCGCCGATCGCAGCAACAAATGCGTCCCAGGCGATCGCGGCAGTGGAAGCGAGCATGGCGGAACATGTGGGGGAGTACGTGCGCTTGATTGGCATTGACTCGAAGGCGAAACGGCGAGTGTTGGAGGAGATTATCCAGCGACCGGATGCTCCCGCATCGAAGGCCCCAGCCAACAGCAGATCCCAAGCACTAGCATCGGATAGCAAGTTGAGCCCGGAAGCATTGGAGCAAGTGCGCAATATTCTCGCTCAAGGGCACAAGATTGGTACGGAACATGCGGATAAGCGCCGATTCAAGACAAGTTCTTGGCAGAGTTGCAGCCCGATCGAGTCCCAGCGGGAGTCAGATGTGATTGCGGCACTAGAAGGATGTATGACGGAGCATAGCGGGGAGTACGTGCGCTTGATTGGCATTGACACGAAAGCGAAACGGCGGGTGGTGGAGATGATTATCCAACGACCTGCATAAGAAAAACACTCCTCTTGAGTGAAGTGATGAACCTGTGAAGTAGAAAGGATGCAGTGTGAAGACTTCGATGTCTACCGTTCCGGAAAAATCGGGATGCAAAAACCCCTCAGACATCGATGCATGATATGCTTTTTCCTTCATGCTTTTTACTGAGCGCCTTAAACAGTTCAAACTTCACTCTTGCTGAGATATTAAACACCAAATTAGGTTGTAATAATCATGTATTTTCCGCCACTGCAACCGCTCAAAAACTCTCAGTATAAAGTGAGTGGCGATGTCTTGATAGATCCGAGTGCGGCGATCGCGCCAGGGGTGCTACTGCAGGCGGATCGGGATAGTCGGATTATCATCGCAGCGGGTGTCTGTATAGGCATGGGCACAATAGTGCATGGGAGCAAAGGAACTGTGGCAGTAGAGTCGGGGGCTTCTTTGGGGGCGGGCGTGCTAATAGTTGGGAAGGGCAAGATTGGAGCTAATGCCTGTGTGGGCTCGATGACGACGATTATAAATAGTGACATTGAACAGGGACAGGTTGTGCCTCCAGGCTCTTTGCTGGGAGAGGACAGTCGCAAACTATCAAAAGATGAGCAATCAAAAGATGAGAAATATGTTGTCACGGAGTTGGCACAGTATACTGCGATCAAAGGGGCGATCGTCAATACTGTAGCAAGCATTGAGTCGGCGTCGTCCAAGCCAGAAACTCGGTCGAAGGATCCTATAGTCAATACTCCAGCGGTGCAGGCGTCGATCAACTCGGCGGTAGCGCGAAATGCCTCTGCTAACACCCCCAAGCCTTCGATGTCTCCTGGGCGCAGCATGGAAGAGGAAGGGGCTGCCCTAACAGCGGTAGATAATAACTCTACCAGTGATACTCCATCAGCCAAGGAGGCCGATCTGCCGCTAGCATCAGAAGAAGCTTCTGAAAATCAAGCTATAGTTTATGGGCAAGAACAGCTAGATGAACTGATGGGAACGTTGTTTCCCCATAATAAATCCTGGAGTAAGCGTTCTTGACCCGCTCGGGCTACTGCCTCCGGGTCTACCCTTAGCTAGTAGATTGCTGTTTGTTCATCATCAGATTGAAAATGGTAGCGTATAGGGTCGAGTAAGAAGGAATGTGTCCTGGTTGAGCGGATTAGATGAATAGACTAGAAAGTCTCAAGCAAAGTGCTCTGGGTATGGTATCAACCCGCGGCTTTCCGGCGATAATTGATACGGCGGACGCGATGGTGAAAGCATCTGGGGTAGTCTTGGTGGGGATTGAAAAAATTGGCAGTGGTTACTGCACGACCCTCGTCCGGGGTCGAATTGCTGATATTAGGTTAGCGGTGGAAGCGGGTGCTCGCAAGGCGGAAAAGTCTGGTATGCTAGTCTCTTCATCGGTGATTCCGCGACCGCTCCCTAATTTGGAAGTAATTTTCCCGATCGGGTCTCGGCTGATCGAGCTGGCTCAACAGAACCGTCACAGTCGAGTTAGCAAGCAAGCTTTGGGCCTGCTGGAAACGCGGGGCTTTCCAGCTATGGTGGGAGCAGCTGATGCGATGCTGAAGTCAGCTGAGGTGGAATTGACGGCTTTTGAAACGGTCGGGGATGGTTTATGTACTGCGATTATCCGAGGTTCTGTAGCAGATGTGGCTGTAGCAGTGCAAGCGGGGGTGCATGAAGCGCAACGAATAGGCGAGTTGAATGCGGTGACGGTGATTCCCAGACCCCTAGATGATTTGGACCAAATCCTGCCTGTGGCCAGTTGCTTGCTAGAGGAACAACCACAACCCCTACAGTTGCCTATAACTGTTAAGGCAGATGAGAAAGAATTGGTAAAACTCCCAGATTTGGAGAATATATCGACTCCGAACGAGGAGAAATAAGAGCAATTGTTAATGGATTTAATAATCAATTGGCAATTGGCAATTGACTATATGAAAAGTGCTGTAGGTTGTAACTATTATTGGCAGGCGGAGTAAGAAGATGAGCGGTGAAAAACGGCAGTATGTGAGGGTGGAAGACAGGGAGGCAGCGGTTAGCACCTTTGGAGGAACGCGCTAGGCTGCAAGAACGGGAGACTCAAAGGCTTAAAACTGGTCTCAGGGATTTGGAAAGAGAGACTACTAGAGCGTCGGTCCAGTAGAAGTCGTTGACAAATCCATGTAAATATGCTATTGGGCAACTAAGTATCAAAATTTATGC
>JACOMV010000290.1 GCA_014324065.1 Hormoscilla sp. SP12CHS1
GTTGGTTTGCAACAGAACTAGACGAATCCTCTGCTATCCTCTATTATAATTGGTATTTGATTTTCCCGCAAGTCCCTAATGATTGCCAGATTATCGCTAATAATCCATACTATTGAGAATTACCCTGGATCCATACCACATTTTGGCACAGTTTTTCTTGCCCTTGCCCTGGATCACTTCTTACCCCTAGCCGAGCCCAAAAACAAAAAAGCTTCCACCCAAACCCTTAATTGTCCGTTGTCCGTTGTCCATTGTCTGTTGTCCGTTTTGAAGAAAGAATTTGGAATTCTTAGTTGTCAGTTGTCCAGTCACAACTAACAACTAACACCATACAAGCTGCTGCGATCGCTCCCTTTCCAATTTTTTCTGTTAAATCTTGACTTTTTCTTTTATCTGTGCTACATTACATTTCAAAGAGCGATCGCAAGCGTTCGTTTTCGATCCCAGTCACCTGTAACATGTAGTGATGCGTCACCAATCTGTTTCAGGTAGTCAACTGGCAGGATCCACGCCCGGACTGCAGCCAGTTGGGTGAAAATGACTGACCGGTGTCTCCGGAGTAGTGCGAATACGATGTCTTCTGGGAGCGCTAATCGCACTACCCAGAAGACATCGAGATCTCCGGAGACACCGGAAGCAAAGCTAGTCCAATCGCTAAATTTTCACCCGATTTTTATCCCGCGCCACCGATCGTTAGTCACCGAGCGCTGACACTAGGGCATGTAACCCCAGCCGATAACTTTCTGCACCAAAGCCACTAATTTGCCCCACTGCGACCGGCGCTATATATGAATGATGGCGGAAGCTTTCACGGCGATAGATGTTGCTGAGATGAACCTCCACCGTCGGTATGGCCACTGCGGCGATCGCATCTCTGATAGCCACGCTGGTATGGGTATATGCTCCAGCATTGATCAGCAACCCTACATAGCGACCTCGGGCCTGATGGATCGCATCTACCAAAGCACCCTCGTGGTTCGACTGGAAGCTTGACACCTTTACCTTAAGCGAGCGCGCTTCTGAATCTAGGAGGCGATTAATGCCCTCTAGGGTTAAGCTACCATAAACCTCTGGTTCTCGTTGACCCAATAGATTTAGATTTGGTCCATGCAGTACTAAAACCTCTAACAAAATCCTCCTCCCAAATCAAGGGAGACCACTACCGACGCCTGCTTTTTGGATCTTTTACTGGGATGGGAATCAGCTCCGGTTCTGACTGGACATCTGGTCCGACTAGCGCTTCTATGAGCTTGCGAGCCCATTCCTTAATTTTTTCCAGTATCTTGTCGATGTAGTCCATTAATTAAAAGCTCCTTCACTATAGCCTGTTCTCACTACTTAAGAGTGATATCCGTCATCCCTTACACTCTTTACTCGATCATAACGAATATTCTCAAAGATCGACAAACCTGGTTTTTGTCTCCTCCCTGGTTGACAATTGGCGTCGCAGATGGTCAAGAGCACTGCAAGCGCTGCGGTGACGAATCATATCCCTGTCTTGCTGCGAACCAAAACGATGCTCAAAGCTCTGTACGCCGTCAGCAGCAGCCAGACCCACATAAACTAATCCTACTGGTTTGGACTCTGTACCGCCTCCTGGTCCAGCAATCCCCGTAATACTCAGTCCCCAGGTAGTCCCCATCAGCTTTTGGACTCCCACAGCCATTTGCTGGGCGACAACATCACTTACAGCTCCCGAAAGGGCCAACTCTGCGGGATTTACACCCAGATGGTCAACTTTCACCTGATTGTCATAAGAAATGATCCCGCCCTGGAAGTAATTAGAGCTTCCAGCCACCGTGGTAAGCATACTACCCAGACCGCCACCGGTGCATGATTCAGCAACACTTAGGGTTTCACCCGCCGCCAGCAGCATCTGAGCCACCATATCGGCCAGAGTTTCGTCATCAGCCCCATAGCAGTTTAGTCCGCCAATCAGTCGCAGAAGTTCTTCCACTGGCGAAATCAGATGGCCAGCAGTCTCTGCTGAAGAAGCCTTAGCACTGATGCGTAGCTTCACCTCTCCCTTCCCCGCATAGGGCGCAACTGTAGGGTTGGACATATCTAATATAGAGGGCGGGATCTTTTCTACTAAAGCTGATTCTCCAATACCCCAAAACTTTAACGTCCGACTGTAAATAATTTCTTTACCCCAGCCCTTACTTTTTAGATAGGGTACAGCGGTTTCCCTCCACATCCGGTGCATTTCTGAGGGGACGCCCGGGAAGGTAAGAATCGTCAGATCCGCGCTCTTTTGCCATATAATACCTGGTGCTGTACCCGCTGGGTTGGGTAAAACTGAAGCACCCTGGGGAATCAAAGCTTGTTTGCGGTTACTGGGGTTCATTTTACTCCCCCTAGATGCGTATTTTTGGGCAATGTCTGCTAATACCTCTCGCTCCTCCACCAGCGGTACGCCAAAAAAGTCGGCAATAGTTTCGCAGGTAAGGTCATCGGGAGTTGGTCCCAGACCACCTGTGAATATTAGTATTTTCGCTCCTCGATCGATCGCTATTGCGATCGCCCCCTTGAGTCGTTCCCGATTATCACCCACTACCGTTTGATAGTAGTGCGGAATTCCCAGACTTGCCAACTGCTGGGCTAAAAATTTGGCATTACTATTGATAATATCCCCTAAGAGTAATTCTGTCCCCACACATATAATTTCAGCTGTCATGGTTAATTTTTCATTGTTCATTTTTTGCCGATCAATCTAACAATTATAGTTATCTAATCAGCTTTCTTTTATGATAACTAATTATCTTGACAAGGTCAAGATTTTCTTTCGCTCGAACTATATTACCTGTTACTTAGCTCATTCTCCTAACAACTGATCGGATTTATCCTTTACTGTTGAGCTTGCTTTTTCACTTTCCAGGTAGTGTAACCTAGGAGTAAGGTAGCACCGATCGCGTAAGTCAGACCACTAGGGATACCAGCGACAGCCAAAGATAAACTTCCCACCCAGAGAGTCAAGGTGTAAATAAATAAAACCGTTAAACGATGGGAAAGACCCGCTGACAGCAGTCTGTGATGCAGATGATGCTTATCTGCGATAAAGGGCGATCGGCCATTAAGAAGTCGGTTCAAAATCACAGCTGACATATCCAAAATCGGCACAGCCAGAATCAAGTAAGGTAGCACCACAGCTGTAACAGCAGTAGTTTTCACCAAACCAATCACCCCTACTCCGGCCAGGGTAAATCCCATAAAATAAGCTCCGCCATCTCCCATAAAGATCTGGGCGGGGTTAAAATTATAGCGTAGAAATCCCAAACATCCCCCGGCTAGGGCAGCGGCAATTAAGGCTGCTGCTGGTTGAGCCATAAATAAGCTGACAACCAACATTACCACGGCGGCAATTCCCGAGACTCCTGCGGCGAGACCATCCAGACCATCGATCCAGTTAATCGCATTCACCATTCCCACTAGCCAAATCACAGTGATTGGCATTGAGATCCAGTCTGGTAGAGAGACTAGACCAGCAAAGGGAGTTGTGATAAACGCGATTTGCACTCCCACATTCCAGGCGCAACTAGCGATGATTACCTGGATCAGGAGTCGAGAGAAAGGCGAGAGACCGAATAGGTCATCTGCTAGGCCAATCACGAAAAAAGCCAGACTGCCAACCGTGACTCCCCAAACCTCATACTCTTTATCTGGGGCCAAAACGCCAAAGCCTCCCGCCCACCAGACTACCAATAGGGCTCCAATTGTACCTAAAAATATGGCCACACCCCCTAAGCGCACCATTGGCGCAGAGTGAACTTTCCGTTTGTCAGGGATATCCACCCGGCCACTTTTTAGTCCTATTTGCTTGACTATTGGCGTGGTTGCTAGGACAACCAAGGCGGATACTATAAAGGCAACCAGGTGGTACAACTGGTAAGGCATCTGAAACTATGCTTGGGGGCTATACATTCATTTGCAATTTTAACTGTTATCCACAATTATGACATTTATATACAGAACTCTATATTTTTTGGGATTTCCCGGATATTCGGATATAAATTTAAGCTATTATCTCTCTATAGGCTCACTACAGTTGGGTGGAGAGCAATTACAGACTTCATCGAGGGGTACATCCACGGAGATGGTTTCACTCCTTTGCCCAGAAACCCGGTTTTTTGCTCATACCGGGTTTCTTAATTTAAGCATTGAATAGCTTCTGACTGCACATGGTGAGAATTAGGCTCTTCAGGGCACCCGATAGCTTAAGTGTTGATATAGGGTGAAGCGATCGCACAAGGCAGCTACCCGACGCCGACAGTCTTGTTGGACGGTATCATCCTCTGGAGAAGTCAGGCGATCGGCAATAATATTAGCGATTTGAGTGAATTCCCCTGTGCCCATGCCCCTTGTGGTCATTGCTGGCGATCCCAGCCGCAAACCACTGGTGACAAAGGGGGATTCTGGATCGAAGGGCACTGTGTTCTTGTTGGCAGTAATATTAATATCACCGAGGATCTGGTCGGCTTGCTTGCCAGTCATGCCGATCGATCGCAGGTCCACGAGTAATAAATGGTTATCTGTGCCACCAGAGACTATCTTCAGACCCCGCTGCTGTAACTGCTGCGCTAAGGCTTGGGCATTGGCAATCACTTGAGCCGAATAGTGCTTAAATTCAGGCTGCAAGGCTTCGCCAAAGGCAACGGCTTTAGCAGCAATTACATGTTCTAAGGGACCGCCTTGAGAACCGGGGAATACAGCTTTATTGAACTTTTTGCCCAGTTCGGGATCGTTGGTCATGATTAAACCACCCCTGGGACCGCGTAGGGTCTTGTGAGTGGTTGTAGTCACCACATGACAGTAGGGAAGGGGGTTGGGGTGATGACCAGTGGCAACCAAACCGGCGATGTGGGCAATGTCTGCTAGCAGGTAAGCACCAATTTCATCAGCGATCGCCCGGAATTTCTCAAACTCGATCGTCCGAGAATAAGCAGAATAACCGCAAATTATCAGTTTAGGACGATGCTGAAGCGCCAGGTCCCGCACCTGGTCGTAGTCCAGCACCTCAGTGGAAGCACTCACCCCATAATGACAGACCTTAAACCACTTACCCGAAACGTTCACGGGGGAACCATGAGTCAAATGACCTCCGTGAGACAGATCCATACCCATAATCTTATCGCCAGGCTCCAGCAGGGCTAGGAACACGGCCAAATTAGCCTGAGCACCTGAGTGGGGTTGGACATTAGCACGATCTGCACCAAATAGCTGTTTAACCCGGTCAATGGCCAGTTGTTCCGCCTTGTCGATAAATTCACAGCCGCCGTAATAGCGTTTTTTCGGCAACCCTTCGGCATACTTGTTGGTCAGAACCGAGCCTTGAGCGGCCAACACCGCTGGTGAGGTAAAATTTTCACTGGCTATCAGTTCCAGGTGCTCCCGTTGACGCTGTATTTCCGACTGGATGATTTCAGCCACAACCGGATCTGTTTTCGCCAATTCGTCTATATTTGTCCGATTCACTCTCATCTGGTTCCCAAATTTGACAACAGTTTCAGGCTCCCAAAAGGCGATCGCAAACACCAATGGTCTCCTAAGTCAACCATCATAACCGAAAACTAGGACAATCCGGCAATCTGGATCTAATTACAGGAGTCCGACGTGCTAGTAGAGTTGCCCAATCCGATCGGTGCTAATATTAAGATAACTCAAGTTGCGACCTATAAAAATTTCTACGTCCCCGACAGCCATTTTTGGTAAATTTCTCCGCAAAAATGCCA
>JACOMV010000291.1 GCA_014324065.1 Hormoscilla sp. SP12CHS1
TTTGTCTGTGGTTAAATCGTCATAGTCATTATCCTTTGCAGTTTGAGAGACTTCTCAGTCAATAAGTTGCACATCGCGTAGTAAAATGACAAAAGGGAAAACAATGGACAACGCGGTACGCCGAAACTATCGCTACATCAAGGTGCATCCGATCGCAGGTGCGATCGGGGCCGAGATCCAAGGGGTGGATCTGGCAGAACCCCTCGAAGGTGAAGTCGTTGAGGAGATTCGCCTTGCCTTTCTCGATCACTTAGCGATCTTTTTCGCTAACCAAGAACTCACCCCCCACCAACAGCTTGCCTTCGCCCAACAGTTTGGTCAGACAATGGAATACCTACTGATCGAGGGACTGCCCGAATGTCCGCAGATAACACCGGTGGTCAAGCTGGAGCACGAGCGGATGAACTTCGGCGGCATATGGCATTCCGACACTACCTATCTAGAGCGTCCGCCGATGGCGAGCATCCTCTACGCTGTCGAGATTCCGCCCTACGGTGGCGACACCCTTTTCGCCAACCAGTACATGGCTTACGAGACCCTCTCGGAGGGTCTGAAGAAGACTCTCGACGGACTCGTCAGCATCAACACCTCGTCGAAGGCCCATGCCTTCCTAGGGGAAGCCAGTCCAGAGCAGGAGGTGATAGTCGGAGCCCATCCGGTCGTGCGCACGCACCCAGAGACTGGGCGGAAGGCCCTTTACGTCAACATTAATCACACAAAGCACTTCCAGGGGTGGACAGCGTCCGAAAGCCGACCTCTGCTCGACTATCTCTTCGAGCACCAAGTCAGACCGGAGTTCACCTGCCGCTTTCGCTGGCAGCGCGGTTCCCTTGCCTTCTGGGATAATCGCTGCACCCAGCACAACCCGGTGAATGACTATCACGGGTTCAAACGCATCATGCATCGCGTCACATTAGCTGGCGACAAGCCGTACTGAGTTCCAGTCAGCCTTATGGAACCGGGCGATCGCGATGAGCATTTCGCGACATCTTTGGAAAATCCCCGCGACGGGAAAGCCTATCAGGGAAAGACTTCCAGGCACTAGACATCTAGCAGCCTTGCAAATGGTATAACAAGCAACAGAACCCGATAACGGTTGCGTGCTTTCCTCTCTTGTGAGGTAGCGCACTGCGGGTTCCCCCGTCCGTTAGTTAAACGTAAACTTAGTCATAAACTCAGAGCAAATACTCTAACATGGAATATCGATATCACGGTACAGATATAGATGGACCCACCCTCAATCCAGAGGAACTGTACGTTCGCAATAGAAACCTGAACGACCTGATTGGTAATTTGACATTTACCGGGACCATCTATCACTTACTGACGGGCAAAGAGCCGACTCCATTCCAAGAACAACTTCTCGATCGCTATCTTGCCAGTGCGCTTTCTTCTTTAAAAGAGGATGATGCAGTCATAGAAGTGATTAAAACTGTAGTCGCCTCAGGTGCAACCTATTCTCAGGCAATTATTGCCGGGTTAATGGTTGACAAAACGAAATCATTTGAACAGACGATCGCTGAGTTTGACCTAGAGGCAATAGGACTGTCTAGAGACAGTCCTATTGGACTATATTATGTCGGTCTAATTCCTTCCTTAATGGTTATTGCTCTCGAAAGTATCCAGGGGATTAAGGAAAATTTTTTTTCTGTAAAAAAAAATGATGCGAAAACAGTTAAATTGACTGGGGGTAAAGACTATATCGAAGCTGTATTTACGCTCTGTACTAACAGAAATTTTAGCAACTCAACTGAGAGAAAAATATTCAACGATATTATGGTTAGCTTGCACGCTGGCTGGGGGTTTCTTGCTCCCTCAGTCATGTTACCCCGGGTTGCCACCAGTACCAGAGTTCCTATCCACCAAGCGATCGCAGCTGGTTTTACAGGTGCAGGACCGTCCCACGTTGGAGCCTGCGAAAAAGCAATGGAGTTCTTCACTGCCATCCACAAACACTGTTCGGGAGATATAGAAGCAGTGGCGATCGAGATGCTGTCAGAGCGCCTGGCCAAAAAGGAAAAGATCCACGGTTTTGGACACCCAATGTTTAAGGTAGATTCAAGGAACCCTCGTCTACGGTCAATTATATCGGAGATCGATCTGCGATCGGACTTTATTCAAATTTACGATCTTACGGCACAGTTTTTGAAAGAGAAACTGGGAATTTATCCAAACATTGATAGCATTAGCGCTGCAGTATTTTTGTCTCTGGGGATGAGACCCCCCTATGGAACGGGACTATTCCTCTGTTCGCGCACTTCGGCAATGGTTGCTCATATTCTGGAGCAAAAAGATAAACCTCCTTTTGGTGCCACCAGTAAGGAGATTCGCAAATGGTTTGGCCCCTTTGCTGTCGGCGTGAAGTGAAAATTAATAGGGGAGACATGGAAAAACCCAGTCTCAGGCTCAAGGCGATCGCGCCAGCACCGATCGAGTCCCGATTGCATGCGATTGGGTGCTGGCGGCGGCTTGAGAGAGGATTGATAAAAAAAAGATTAAGAAAAGAAAAGGTAGGACAATCTGATGACATAATCAGGGAGATTGGTTGTGAGAGTGAGTACACCGCGCTCAGAAGCGATCGGACAGACCGCTGGCAGGGGGATAGGCAGCAAACAGTTGTCTCCCATGGCTAACAGGGTTCGTAAATATAAAGGAGGGAAATGGAAATGGTACAAGATATCGAATTTCAAGCAGAACTGATTAGTGAAATCCTGGATTTAAAAAAGAAGGTATTGCCAGGATACTTTGCAAAACCAAGAATGAAGACAAGGCTTTATGAAGCAATCTGCTATGACGTTCTGCTTTATGAGAGATTGTTACGCAAGTACGGATGTCAGCGTCGCGGAGCGATATATCTGGGCGGACATAAGGGGGAAATGTTGTTAGCATTAGTTTTATTAGGATTCAAGAAAATTATAGTAGTAGAGCCACAACCGGAATTATTTAAGCAGCTCCAAGAGGGGATTACTGTAGTCAATCAATTGTTAAGTAGTTACGACAGGCTGATTAACGGCGATCCATTTACCTCGATCGAGGTTTTTCAGAGTGCCATTGGTGCTATAGATGGCGAAGCAGAACTGTATGTGACATCAAAAACGCAGCTAAGTTCGCTCTTCAAACCAAAAGCAGAAGTGTTCAATGAGGAAACGGTTTATTCAGAGGTAGAAGTAAGTAACAAAATCATGGTCCCGCTCAAAACAGTTGACAGGATAATAGAAGAGTCTTCAGGAGAGATATCGGAGTTTGATTTTCTCTGCATGAACATTCAAGGAAGCGAATTAAAAGCTTTGGAAGGGGCTAAAGAAACACTCCCTCACCTCCAGGCAATCTATCTGGAAAAAAGTCTGGTATCTCGCTATGAATATTGTCCACACCCGGAAGAAATTGACAAGTACCTAGTAGATCGTAATTTTGCCAAAGTATGGGCATATTTTCCGCAAAACTATGGAGTCAGTTTCGATCTGTACGTCAATCAGAATTAATCGGCAAATAGCAGCGGGTGTGGTCATGCATGCGTTATGCGTTGCGTTCGTCATGGGTGGGCACCGCCCACCAGTAGCCGGTTTGGTCTTGTTTTTACCAACTGGTGCAAGACCATACCCAATAGCAGCTTTATACGTGAAACTTACTGACAGTATATGACGAGTACGCAAGACAGTGAAATAGCAATATCTAAACAATGGTGGCTCCTATTTGCTGTGAGTTTAGTAACGTTCGTGTTCTCGCTAGATGTGCATATTGTCAATTTGGCTTTGCCAACACTGGTAGAGGATTTGCATAGCGATTTTGCCACGGTTGAGTGGGTTCCTCTAAGTTATTCCCTTGTGCTGGCGGTCCTAGTGCTTTGTGTGGCTCGCTTGGGGGATATGTGGAGCAAGAAATGGCTCTATATAATTGGACTAGCAGCATTTACCGCCAGTTCATTGGTGTGTGGAACCGCCACGACAATTTACTTATTGATCGCAGCACGGATATCTCAGGGACTTGGAGCCGTGTTTATTGCAGTACTCTCGCCCGCGATCGTGACTGAAGTGTTCCCTGATGCCAAGCGAGGACTAGCCCTGGGGATCATTACCAGCACGGGTTGGGCAGGCGTTTCATTGGGACCCACGGTAGGAGGAGTGCTTATAGAGTACTTGGGTTGGCGTTCAGTTTTCTTGGTTAATGTGCCAATTTGTTCCATCGGCATAGTGTTAGCGATGCTGGCAGTTCCCAGGGGCAGTAGCAATACGGATCGAAAGGATTTTGATTTTTGGGGAGCATTGATTTTAGCGATAACGTTAACTTGTTTATTACTGGGAATGACACGCATACAAGGAGAGGATTTAGATGGCAATATAACCTGGGTTTTATTGGCGATCGCGGTAATTGGTTGCGTTAGTTTTTTGTGGTCTCAGAAGCAATCAGATCGATCATTGCTGAACCTGAGTTTATTTAGATCGCTGGAATTAAGTTTCAGTCTGCTGTTAAGTTTTATTGGCTATATTTTTAACAGTTGTGTAATTTTCATTTTGCCCTTTTTTCTGGAACTCGTTAAGCATTATTCCGAACAACAAGTGGGGTTATTGATAGCGGTGCTACCTATATTAGGAATCTGTGTAGGCCCTGTAGCTGGCTCCCTGGCCGATCGTTTTGGCGAAAGAAGCATTAGTACGATCGGAATGACATTATTACTGATCGGCTGCTTGACAATCAGCACCTTTAGCCAAGAGTTGACGGTTAAGGGCTATTTATTGCGCATGATCCCCTTTGGAATAGGTATCGGTTTGTTCCAACCCCCTAACCAAAGTGCGATTATGAGCAGCGTACCTCCACAATATCTCAGTGTTGCCTCCGGACTCTGGTTCTTTTCACGAGCATTAGGTCAGGTTATGGGTATAACGCTGATAGGCATTCTGTTTTCGCGCTTAAGTGCTAGCCAACTCCCAGCAGACACCCCATTTTCAGTGACAACAGCGCCAGTTGAGGCTTTAGTGTTTGGAGAACAAGCAAGTTTTCACATTATCTCTGCCATTCTTCTCCTTGCGGTAGTTATATCTGGATTCCTATGGCAGCGGTACAATCAAGCGCTCAGATTAAGGTAATATCCAGATTAATCAATTGTCTTTTGTATTAAGGGAAAAAATACTATGCTTCTAACAATCGACATATGAATCATAATCATTTGCTGATAATTAACTAAGAACTCTACGCCAAACGCAGGTATCAAGTAGCAGTTTGCTCATTTGCTTTCTATCAGTAATGGTTCCACTCGCTCGTGACTGACTAATTTATAGGCATAGACCAAGCAAGCTTGGATATCTTCTGGTTCTAACCAAGCATAACCCTCTAAAATGGTCTCTGTAGTGTCCCCTGCCGCTAACATTCCTAAAATATGTTCGACTGCCAAACGACGACCCCGAATTATAGGTTTGCCGTTGAAAATTTTGGGGTTGACAGAGATCCGTTCTAATATTTTTAAATCGTCCATCGGTCAAAAATAAATTATTTGTTTCTCTTCCATTATAGCCTCAAGTTACTTGGCCGTATCGCTTGACATGGGCGATCGGATAGGTTTTGTGAGGAGAGGGAGGTGAGAAGTGGGGAGTGGGGAGAGAACGCCATACGATCGGCGGGATACAACCTGTCCCGTTCGGTGCGATTCGTTCTCGCCTAACGTAGTCAAATACGGAACGCTAGGCCTGGTTTCATTAGCCAGGTAACTTTGGTACTC
>JACOMV010000292.1 GCA_014324065.1 Hormoscilla sp. SP12CHS1
AGATTTCGTTTCTATCTTGGCGAATCTTTGTCAATTTAGCAATGAGTACAATTACTCATTACATAAGTGAGATGCTCCCTCTGCCGATCGATTGCTTTGTTCAATGAAAGTCGCTTTTAGTCTAGGTTAAAACTATTGCAACTATGCTCATCATCCCGTCCGAAGTGCAACGCCTTTTCTCTTATATTGTCTCGAGGGTAGTGGTCAAGATGTAGTGATTTGACTACGGTCCTGTGTCCCCCGGGAGCGCTATTCGCACAAAAGGGGGGACACCCGCCGAGGGTTTCAGGCGCTAAAATCACTACTTGTACCCTCTATGACCCACTACCGGCCCATGCAGTAACACTGTTGTCCTGTTACTATACTCAGCAAGGGAACCAATTGAGGTTTTGGCAACGGGCTTTGGTCGCCTCTACCTTACGCAGTATATCTTATTGGATACCCACTTTGGTCGGGGAAGACCTAGAAGTAGTTCTCTGACTTGTAGTTATCCAGCAAGTAGTGGTGAGCCAGTATGCCCTAAATTCCCACAGATAAAGGGTTTTAGGGTTTTTTACAAAATTTTACACTCTCACGATCGCCAATCGGGACTTCTCCTGATTGAACTGTTCTACTGTACCGGTGTAGCGTCTGGTCGGCGATCGCAGGTGGATGGTGTAGTGAGTGCGTCAGTCCTACCGATGTTTGATTACTGATTGCGAATGACAAACAAAAAAATCCCGCCATCATGCCAGTGGAACTGAGATCGGGGTGTTCGTAAGAAAGAGGTGGGACCAATACATAGGTCCCACCTCTGATATTCTATTTAGGTGCCAGTATCAGAGCAAATACTTCTGCTTCTAGGACTACTGGCGCGTGGCGTTAGCATTCAGGCTGGCGCCATGAGCATGTTCGTGAATCCACCGTTCCGGAAAAATCGGAAACCAATCTCTAACCGACCACTACCACGATAAGCAAATTTAGTTATGACCTCTACCGCTGCAGCGGTGAGGCCACATTGATTACAGCGTCCACTCCCTCGATAATCGTTTTCCCGCGAGCGCAGCCCGCATTCGCAGCCCAGGAGATTATGTGATAATTCGGACTGTAATAATTGTCTCGACTTGCTATATTTAAATTCGTTGCTTGAGTTCTGTCTCATCCCCTGAAAACTAACCAAAAGGGAAACTAACAGCTTGCTTGTTAAGGTGACGGCAGCGTGAATACACATGGGAAACATCCGTTTTTCTGTTACTAATCCCTTCTTCGGATGTCTCCCTTGGATATCAGGATAAATTTTTCACTATTGTCGCTCCCCTCTTCCACTGGGGCGCGATAACTCGAAGCATCCCACCCGCCCTCACCAGCGGTGGTGCGAACATCGGCATCTCTGTCTGTACTCACTGGTTCAAGGGGCATGGTTTCTACCGATCGGGCACTGGGTCCACTGGTGTCAACATCGGCATCTCATACTCCATTGACATGTTCTTGTCGAACTGGCTATAAATTGCCTTTCTCTAGATCCTCAAGTTCCTTCCTTGACCTTCCCTCTTATAACAGGCAGCTTCTTTCCCGTCCAGAACGCTCTTTCACCGGCTGTTCTTCACTCTTTTTCTTGCTAAGTCAGATTATACCTCAAGTTTGACTTTTTTCTCGAAAATTATGGTTTTATGCCAAAATTATGGGTGTAAATGTAAAGTAATGTAAAAATATTGCCGTCATAGAGTCTTGACGTCTTGACAGCAAGAGAGGAAATTAGATAAAGTAGTTATAGATATCCGGAAAGGACGACTGAGAGTTATATGCAAGAGAAGCAAAAAGTAACGTTGTACATTTCACCAGAACTCCATCGCCGGCTCAAAATCAAAGCGGCAGTCGATTCCGATCCGATGTCAGCGATTGTAGAACGAGCAGTCGTTCTTTACCTGGATCATCCAGAAATCAGGGAGCTTCCCGAAGGAGCCTACGGACGGACCCACAGAGTCCATAGCTGTCCGGAATGCGACGGTTCCCTGGTAATGAAAGATGGAGAACTGGTGTCTCTGAAAGGTAAACAAACAATGTTGTCGGAAGAGAAGTTGCAGGTATTGTGGGTGCGGTCTGTAAAAGTTAGCACCGCTTCACCGGGCGAGGAAGAATTAGTGCCGTGCTAAGGTTGACAGTTGATGAGCGGAGATTTAGCTAAAAATACTTAAGCTAGATTCAGAAAAATTAGTTAAGGTTGGAGTTATGTATGCGCCGTTTCAAGTAGGTGGTTGAAGGTCATGCGAGAAGAGCTAAATATATTAATACAAGCTCAATACCCTCTAATCTACCTCATGACCCCCGAGGAAGAACGGGCCGAGCAGGCAATCGCGATCATTGCTAATAATAAGCCCCAGCGGCGTGTATTTGTCTGGACAGTCACCCACGGCATCGTTGAGTACGGTCAACCCCGTAGCGTAACTCAGCATAATACTGTATCGCCCCAGGCGGCTATAGAATGGACGATCAGACAACCAGCTAAGGAAGGAGGGATTTTTGTATTCAAAGATTTGCACCCTTTCATAGATGCTCCAGAGGTGACTAGATGGCTGCGGGATGCGATCGCCAGTTTTAAGTGTACGCAAAAGGCAATAATCCTGATGTCACCGGTGCAGCAAGTGCCGATAGAATTGGAAAAGGAAGTGGTGGTGCTCTACTTTCCGCTGCCCAGCATCAAGGATCTAAATAAAGTCTTATCCGAGCAGTTAGAGCAAAATATCCGTCAGCGTCGGATTAGTACGGAAGGACGGGAGAAACTGCTAAAAGCGGCACTGGGTCTGACAAAAGATGAAGCCCAAAAAGTTTATCGCAAAGCCCAAGTGACGGCAGGCCGGCTGACAGAGGCAGAAGTGGAAATTGTGCTGTCGGAGAAAAAGCAGCTGATTCGTCGCAATGGCATTCTCGAATATCTAGAACAGGATGAGACGATCGACTCAGTCGGGGGTCTGGAAGAACTGAAGCGATGGTTGAAGCAGCGTGCTAATGCCTTTAGCGAACGGGCTAGGGAATACGGTCTGCCCCAACCGAAAGGGATGTTAATATTGGGAGTACCCGGCTGCGGTAAGTCCCTGATAGCGAAAACAACTTCCCGTCTGTGGGCTTTGCCTCTCCTGCGCTTAGATATGGGGCGAGTTTATGATGGCTCAATGGTGGGTCGATCGGAAGCTAACCTGCGCAATGCCCTGAAAACCGCAGAGTCTATTTCTCCCGCGATACTGTTTATTGACGAACTAGATAAGGCTTTTGCTGGAGGTACTGGCTCCGCTGACTCGGATGGCGGCACGTCTAGCCGCATTTTTGGATCCTTCCTGACCTGGATGCAAGAGAAAAAATCCCCAGTATTTGTCATGGCAACGGCGAACCGAGTCGAACGTCTGCCAGGGGAGTTCCTCCGGAAGGGCCGCTTTGACGAGATTTTCTTTGTAGATCTGCCTAATGCGGAAGAAAGGCAAGAAATTTTTAAGATTCACTTGGGAAAACGCCGTCGGGATATCGATCGCTTCGATATCGAACAACTGGCAAAGGTATCCGACGGGTTTTCCGGGGCAGAAATAGAGCAGGCGATGATTGCGGCAATGTACGAAGCCTTTGCTCAGGACCGGGAATTTACCCAACTGGACATTATTGCCGCTATCAAGGCCACGCTGCCGCTGTCAAGGACGATGAGCGAGCAGGTAACGGCCCTGAGAGACTGGGCCAGGCAGCGTGCCCGTCCGGCTGCTTCTTCCATCGCTGCATATCAGCGCATGGAGTTTTAACAGGCTTTCTCTCTTGCTCCCAACAGGAGGAAAGGCTAGCACATGCTAGCAGTATCACATAACCTAAGTTGTTGTTTCTCTTAAACTCAAACTGGAGGAAATCCGAAATGTCTCATTTTAGCACTCTGCGCACCAAAATTTCTGATGCCGAAATCCTGAAGGCTTCTTTGCGTGACCTGGGTATCGCTGTGAAGACGGAAGCAGATGTCCGTGGTTACAATGGTCAGCGGGTTCGTTCCGACATTGTTGCGGTTTTGGAAGGCGAGTATGACCTGGGTTGGTCTCGCAATAGCGATGGTTCTTTCGACCTGATCGCCGATCTTTGGGGTGTTGCTAAGAAGCACAATCAAACTGAACTGATCAATTCTATCAATCAAAAGTACGCTGTTAACAAGACCTTGGCTGAAGTGAAGCGCCCTGGTCTGCAAAACGCTAACGTGAAGCTCGTACTGCAAAAGTAATTTCAGCTAGCGCGTACCATGCCGGAAAAATCGGAAGCTGGCGGGTTAACCTATTGCGGGTTAACCCGTTTTCTGTTGGTGAATTGAAAATGGCTAATGGTTATCGCACTTCCAGAACCAGCGGGGATTGTGTTATCACATTAGCCAGCAAGGGTATGAGAAAATCTGATCGGGATTGAAATGCGATCGGGGGACTTTGGCGATACCAACAGATGCAGAAGGGGCCGTTTCCGAGAGTGCCCACCCGGGTGGGCATCTCTGGAAACGGCTGACTCAAGCGGATCACCAGCTTTTTGAGCAGTTTCTTCGTAGAGGTGATTGATTTAGCGTCAACTGATACTTTGTTGATTGAGAAAATTATTGAAATTCGCCAACAATTTCGGTTGAAATCACCCGATGCCATAATTGCGGCGATGGCAATCCAAAATTCATCAAGTTTGGTAACGGCCGATCGAGAATTTGCTAAGGTAAATCTTCTAACGGTAATTGATTTGGTAGCGATCGCTCTCTAGATCGCCGAACCCTAAAAGGATCCGGCTACATGAACAAAGCCCGCCTGCGCGGCTAAATTGCATGTTGGAGATACCATGCCAACAGACGAACTAGCTAGACAGTGCGAAGCTCTTTGAATAAGTACATGGACAAAATTAATTTTACACACTCTCTCGCGCTAGTCTCCATATCCGGATCATGTCGCCCATGGCTATGTGCAATTATTTTTGTCTAACTACTTAACTCTTATCTGCTAAAGCTTTCAGCGAGGGGGCGGCGAGAGAAACAAAGTTCGGGCCAAAATTAAGTAGGAGGCAGTTTTTTATAATGATTAAAGAAATGGTAACCTATGAAGGGGGCTGTCACTGCGGTGCCGTCCGCTTACAGGTGCGCACTGACAAGCATGAGGCGATCGATTGCAACTGTTCGGTCTGCACAAAGAAGGGTTTTTTGCATCTGATCGTACCACGAGAGCAGTTCACCTTGCTGCAAGGAGGGGATGTTTTAACCACCTACAGCTTTAACACTGGGGTTGCCAAGCATACTTTCTGTCGGATCTGTGGCATACACTCCTTTTATCGACCCCGTTCTCATCCCGACGGCATTAGTGTCAACCTCCGCTGTCTGGATGGGGACGTGATGGATTATTTTGAGATCGTTCCTTTTGACGGAGCAAACTGGGAACAAAACGTGAATCAGATCCGCTAAATGACGATAGGAGGCTTGACATGGAAACAAAAACTAAAAACAGTTCCCCAGACTTTGAAACTCAGTCGAGTTACAGCATCCGAGTTCAAACTACTGATGCTGGTGGGCTGAGTTACTCGGAGAGTTTCACCATTAACATCAACAACGTTAATGAAAACCCCACGGACCTCAGCCTCAGCAACAACAGCATCAATGAAAACTTGCAACCGGAAATTGTCAAAAATATCGGCGGTAGCAGTAGTGACTATGGCCATGGCATAGCCACCGACAGCAA
>JACOMV010000293.1:0-5679 GCA_014324065.1 Hormoscilla sp. SP12CHS1
AGGAGCCGGATGATGCGAAAGTATCACGTCCGGTTTTGAAGACGAGTCGGCCCGGTGACGGGTTGACTTAGTTTAATTAAAGATAGTATAATTGCCTTTGATAGTGTTATATTTTATCTTGGGTGCATCTCAGTTTTGCTTCTTGAGCAATTGAAAATTGAAAATTGAAAATTGAGAAGATAAAATTGAGAATTGCTCCATTTTCCCTGAGCCATTCGCAATTAGCCCTGAGCAATTCGCAAATACAGATACAAAAGTGAGATGCTCCCGTTATCTTTTCGGAGATAAATGGCGATTGCCTTTTGCCAGGGCGATCTCTCGGCTGCTTGCGCAGGCCAGCGCGGGTTAGGGCGATCGCCCTTTGATTGCAGCAATCTCCCCTATCATTGCTTGGCTGGAGAATGCTAGAGCATCGGTCCAGTACAACTTCTTTATGGCTGCGCCACGCTACGCGATGGATAAAATCATTAGAGGGAGAGGGAGGGAGCTTTCAAGGGTATGTTTTTTAGATTTGGCAACCTTCACAACTACTCGCGCAGGCTGAAACCCTGAATTTTACGTTGTGGAGGTGCGTCCTTGAGAGCGCTGAAACTCTCATTCTTTCCTAGGTGCCTTAAAAACATACCCCTGTAAGGAGAGAGGGAGAGGGAGAGGGGGAGGCGAGAATATGTTGATTTTTCGTTGATTCACAGATGTTTGAATTTGTCAAGTATTATTAATGGACCGACGCTCTAGGTGCCAATCGCGCCTGGGAAGCACTTTAGTGCTTACTACGAACGGTAGGATCGAGCTGCGTCTGGCGCAAAAACTGATGCTGGATGATGCCCGCATCTGTCAGCTAATCGCTCTATTGCAAGCTGGTAAAGTACTGGGAACAATCTTTGTGGGATACTACGTTCAAGATTGTTTCGGTTACCAACTGGTGCTGACTGCGGGATTTTTGATTTTGCCTGGTGCTATATGGCTGTTTGCTCAGGCGAATAATTTCTCCACAGCAAAGATAGCATGTTGCGGGCTAGGTCTGGGCGGTTGTTGCCTCAATATCGGCGGCAATACCCTGTTAGCACCTGTCAATCCTGACAACCAAACGTCCGTTATCAATCTGGGCGGTGCCATTTATGGAATAGGCGCTTTACTTTTGCCTTTCCTGCTCGCCTACCTGTTTGAATTGCTCAGCTTCCGGGGCGCTTTGAAGCTATTGGCTATGGCAGTCTTTGTCGTTCCAGTTCTGCTCTCTTCCTACCCTCAGATCCAGAGTGATTTCGCTCCATTCACGGTTTTGGAACTGATACAGAACGGGGCAATCTGGAGCGCTGCTTTGGTCTTGTTCTGTGGTGTGGGGCTGGAGTTTTCCATGGCAATTTGGGCAACGACATATTTGCAGGATGTAGGCTGGAATAAGAAACGGGCTTCGATTCTGTTTTCATTATTTTGGTTGGCTTTGATGGTAGGAAGATTGGTGGCTACCCGCTTTATTACTCCCGAAAATAGCAGCATCGCTATCCAAGCAATGGTTCTAGTGGCAGCGGAGATCGTCGGACTAATGATCTTCAGCAGCAAACGTCCTGTCGGTGCGATCGCTGTTGTGGGAATGGGTTTGTCCTTGGCCCCGATCTCCCCTACCACTGTAGCACTGACTTTTGCCAAGTTCCCCCCATCGGACTATAGCCGCGTTTACGGGTTCCTGGCGAGCGTCGGAACTCTCAGTGCCTTAGTAGTGCAATCAGCAATTGGTATCCTCTCCAATCTGACCTAGTCTCTCCCGCCTGTCAAGAGAGGGCGATCGTCTTTGGGCGCGATCGTTCATTAATCTTAAAATTCAAGCGATCGCTCATCCAACCAAGCTACCAAATCTTCAGGCGTAGCGAAATCCAACAACTCTACTCCCAACGCCTCTAAATCCTGGATAGATAATTCCTGAATTCGCTCAGTCAGCATCGGCTCAATTGCACCCAACCGCCGGTACAACAGACGCATAATCAACGCCACCTCTCCTTCCTTCCGTTCTTCCTGTCGTCCTTCCTGTCGTCCTTCCCGTATTCCAATTGCGATTCCTTCTTGACGTCCTTCCCATAAAATAGCTTGCCGTCGTTCCAAATAAGCTGGTGATAAGTACATCAGTAACTCCCTGTCATCTTCAGTTAACTCTTTCTGTTTTTCTATTGTAATACGCAAACTGAAAAGTAGCTCTAGGATATCCGACTTTTTTGGAGCTGACTCTGGCAAAGTGATTAGTTCATTAATCGCTCGCTCCTGAGTTTTCCCTTTTCCCAGGATCCTTAACCAGAGAGTTTCGGGTGTCTGTGGCAGTTGGTTAATGACTATTATATTTGTCTTCAGGGCCTCATCCAGACAATACACCCCTTCAGGCCAGTTTGGCTTGGGTTTTTGCCCCGAAGCTATTCAGTAGAGCTGCTGACGCCGAAGTCGCCAGGATCCACAAGGAAGGCAACTCGTCTTCAGTTAGAGACTGTGACTCCCGCCTTGCATCCCGTCTTGCATCCCGTTGTAACTTGCCGTGGAAAGCAAATAACTTCAGCATACAATTGCGAATCTCCGTCTTACTCGGTTGATTCCGAAAAGGTTCTATCAGACAGTGACTCGATATCATCTTCCCTAATAATCCCAGATTTTCCGGATCACTCTCTGGTGATGCTGCTGGGACAAATAAGACATCTACTTGACGAACTTCATCCCTGATTTACAGAGATATTTCCACTTCCCATAAATTTCCGAGAACCTGTTGAAAATATTCTTTGGTAAATCTATCGTGCGCTGTTCTTGTCATCTGCTTTGTTCCTTTCTAAACTCATCAATCTGGCACGATCCTTATTCCTGAGACTCCTGGTGGTGAGGAATAACAATGATAGTCCTGTCCATATCGAAGGATTCGTCTTGTTTCCACCAAGCATATAGCTGGATATCCGTCGTGTATAGGTAGCTAGCTTTCTCGGTCAGTTGTTTAAACTCCCCTACTATATCCTCCGTTAATTCCAGGTCTGCTACCTCAAAACCATCTATATATACCTGATAATTATAAGTCAGATAGGTGACAAACCCCAGAAATTAGGTATTGAATCCCTTTTTGGCACATTTTTTGGCAAATTCATAGAATTCCTCGATTGTCGGAGATTCTCCGACAAAATCCTCTAGAGAGGCAAAATCTTCTGCCAACAACTGTTCTAATTTTTCTATGGTCAAACCCTGAAATTTTCGATGAAATACAAACTGCGCTCGATCTGGCGCCTCCCCAAAGATAATTTCATCCCGGCGCTGATAGTCGGGATTGATTTTCTTCGATAAAATACCGCGTAACAGCTCGTTGAGTTCTTCCTTTTTCCTGGCTTTCTTTGACATGGCATCTTAGTTATACTTAACAATCAGGCTGAGCCTCGGGAATTGCTTTACCAGGAGATCCCCTAGTAACGAGAAATATCATAACACAGAATCAGCAAGAGATGATTCTCACCAATTACCATCACCTGGTAGATAACTGGCAACCACCCGCCCAGCACCCAGCAACTGCTGATAATAAGCTTGACTAATAGCATCCCCTTGCTCCGATAAGAGGTCAATGCCGATGCCATTTCTGCCCATATACTTGCCGGAACTATGAATGTACTTGCCCTCACCTAAATATAGTCCCACGTGGTTAACCTTCTCTGCCGAACCAAAGAAAATTAGGTCTCCTGGTTGTAATTCTACTATTGGGATTTCCTGCACAAACGCCTCCTGCTGATAAGAATCTCTAGGCAACCAAATACCTACTGAGCAAAAAGCAGCCTGCATCAAACCAGAACAGTCGTAGTTAGGTCCAACTGTACCGCCCCAAAGGTAATAATTAATCTGCTGCATGGCCTCTTGCGCAAAGGCGATCGCCCCTGGCAAGCGTTCTTTAATCTCAGCGTCCGAAAGGGCGATCGCCCGATAAGGCATAACTGCATACTCCAACTTCTCCAAATCATGTCCAGATAACCAGCAGCGATAATCATCCTCGCACAAGCAGGCTTCCACAGTCTTCTGGTCTGGTGGCACAGAAAGCACCCGCAACTGACGCCCCGCAGCGGCCTGGGTTGCTAAACTAGCACATTCAGGCCCATCATACAGATCCAGATTGACGCGACAACTGTACTCAATAGTGGTAGATTGAGCAGAGCCGAGGCTTGTTTGCAGTAATTCAACCATGACTTTCTTCCGCAAAGACGAACAACTAGAAAAATTGGGAGATCGCATCCTAGAGAAGACCTGGGCGCAATTCCCAGGACTAGCCCGCAACCAAATTGCCCTGACCTGGATCCTCTACGATCCGCCTTTCCCCGTCAACACTGGCGGTGCCCTCTCTACTGCCGAATTCTGGAAACACCAAGTCCGAGGTTTTAGCTATCGTGGCGTGGAACGCATTTACCCCGCCCATGTGGTCAAGCTATTTTATCTGGTAGCTGTCTATGAGTGGCTAGACAAAAACATGATCGAAACCGGATCTGACTTGGAACGAGCCATTCGTGACATGATCGTTCGAGACAGCAACGACGCCACCAGTCTTGTGGTAGATGTCCTGACTGGCACTACTAGCGGTCCAGAACTGCCCCCTGGACCCTTTGAAACCTGGAAGTTCCAGCGCCATATCGTCAACCGTTACTTCCAATCCCTCGGTTGGCCAGAATTTGAGAGCATCAACGTCAATCAAAAAACCTGGAGTGACGGTGTCTACGGACGAGATCGGGCCTTTTTGGGCGAAATGATGGAAAATCGTAATATGCTCACCACCAATGCCACCGCCCGCCTGCTCCATAGTATAGTAGGCGGTGTCGCCGTATCCTCCCAGGCAACCCAGGCCATGATGAATCTAATTCAGCGGACCCTCAACCCAGATGATTTAGAAACAGACCCCAACCATTCATACACCAGTTTCCTCGGCGGCGGACTCCCGACCGATGCCCGGCTGTGGTCATGCCCCGGCTACAGACCCAGCAGCCTGGTGCCAAAAGCCAGTAACAGCCAAGTCCGCCATGACTGCGCCTACATAGAAATTAAAGACAAGCAACCCTATTTATTGGTAGTGTTTACAGAGGGGAAAGCTCAAAGTCAATCATCCGCCATCCTGCCTTTTATTTCTGGGCAAGTGGTAGAAGCGATGGGCACCCTAAATTAATCATTGAGGAGTGAATTGTGAGTAATATTAACCTATGGCGTACAGCTTCCCTACTCAGTTGCTTGGCGATCGCCACTGCTGCTAGTAGCTTATCAGCTCAAGCTCAGACTTCCGAGTCATTACCACCATTGAGTACAACTGTTTCCTTCCCAGGTAGCGCTTTAACCACTGCTGAGGCGCTAATGGATCAACCCCCAACTAGCCACAGTCAGCAAACCCGATCTGAAAATACATCGGAAAATAATGCGGTCGGCGTCGAGACCCCGATCGCACCCTTGCTGACACCTACCTGGGAATTTGTGCCGATATGGGTTTAGATGGCGACACGGCTTTAGTCGATTGAAATACTCAATGAATGCCTCTATTTGTTGTTGAAGAGCCATCGTCGAGGTGAAATTGCCCCGTTTCAGCAGGCGTCTAACCAGAATCGAGAACCAGCATTCTATCTGATTGAGCCAGGAGGTATGTTTGGGGATATAGATAAAGCGTATCCGTCTTTGTGGAGCACTCAGAAACGCCATGCGGCT
>JACOMV010000293.1:5800-11574 GCA_014324065.1 Hormoscilla sp. SP12CHS1
GTGCAGCCAAATCGGCTTCTGTGCGAGTTGGTCCTAGATAGGGACAGAGCAGTTGTCCCTGGCCGACGTGCCAGGTGGCGTAGCCCGGTGCGCGCAGCGCAATCTTCAGGGTGAAAAAACTCATAAGCGGAGCGTCTCATCAGTGCGGATGGAGAGTATCCAAGTATTGTTTGGCAGGCGGGCGAAACATACAAAAATTTCATATCTGGCGAGTGTCTGGAAATCATGTCCGTTGAGTTTTCTGCCAGCAACCGATAGCGGGCCTCACTTTTCCGTAACGCCTCTTATGCCCCGTTCGCGCAGCGTGGCGCAGCCATTCGCGCAGCGTGGCGTCAGCCATGCCTGCGCACGACATGGGTGGGCACTCTCGGAAACGGCTGGGGGGTCAGTTCCAGGTGATGACCCCCATCGCTAGCTTGCACAGACTGGAATGCTTCGAGGAAACCTGGGCGACTTTCCCAATGCACGAGGTCAAAAAAGCAAATCCCCGACAGTTCTACTTCACTATAGCCTAGAACCTCTCGCCATGCCTGATTGGCATAGATCAGTTTTCCATCGAAGCTCGATAATCCCAAATAAGTCCCTCGCGCCCTCTAACAAGTATCGCAGCTGTTCGTTGCCTCTGCCCATGCTTGTATCAGCTCTCCGCACATGGATAATTAATCTGATTTAGTATCATACAATTTTACATAAACTTGTGCAGTACTCTCGATACTCAAGAGCACAGCACATCAAGTCAGGGAGATCGCCTGCCGGTCGCAAATGCGATCGTCCTGACCAGAGTTTGCCTAGGATTGAACGGAGAGAGAGGGATTTGAACCCTCGGACGGAATCTAGTTCCGTCAACAGATTAGCAATCTGCCGCTTTCGACCACTCAGCCACCTCTCCAGGTCTATTGATTACTACTATAACCTAAGTTGCTACCTATAAAACCTCAAAACCCAAATTAGCCCAAATTGGCCAAAATTGCCTTGTGATTTACCCCAAAAATGGCTGTCTGGGACGTAGAAATTTTTATAGGTCGCAACTTGAGTTACTATAACAGATTCTAGCTCCGAGATCGTGAATTGGGTAGGTTCTCACGAAAATTTTTTTTCCTAGGCTGGGCCACCCTGGGGGTTCGGAGGGCTGAAACCACGCTTTCTCAAGTGTTCTGACCAATTCCACTCCGAGAGAAAAAATTTTTTCGTATACTCGTATCCCAGTCGGTAGAGTGTGGCTTTTTCCGCCAGCTTAACGTTGAACTGGGTGGTGGTCACCCCAGCATCGGTGACATCTATCTCGATCGTCCGGCCCCGATCGATCTCTCGCAGGTGATATCTGTCTCTCGCTTCGGCCATAGTTCTCAAGGAGGCGGAAAAAATGTCAAACACCCCCTTAATCTGGGATTGTCGTCCAGTTGAATTGTCCAGTAAGCGGAAACCAAAGGTCGGCCAGCGGGGGAGACGTGCCGGTTGACCGGACTGTGGCTGGACATCATATATCCATAAGGGGAAATTACTCAACAGCCCTCCATCCAGAATCATGTAGTCACCGAGTCTTCCTGGCTCAAAGAACAGAGGTATGCTCAGTGACAGTCGCACTGCTTCAGCGACAGTAAAGTCAAGATAACTTTCCAGGCAGTAATATCTGAGGATATTTTCCCGAACAGTCCGCTGTTGGTTCTCCAAGTTGGGCGCTGCGGGGTTGAGGTCGTCGGGTAACAGCAGCATCTCCCGCCGACTGATATCGGAAGCTACTACCTTGAGTTGTCTGGAGCCCTTTTCCAGGTCACGAAAGGTTTTGATCTTACAGGACTTCAGGGTTGAGGCTACCCAAGAGTGCAAGGGTTCTGAGGAATATTGTCCGAAACTTCTGGTCACTAAGAGGAAAAACAGCATCCAGAAAGGAAACTTCATGTCATCTCGCGGATCGCCACAGAAAATCAGGGGGCTGGTTTTCTGAGAGAGGAACTGCATGTAGTCCAACTCACCCAGTTCCCGTTCTAGCCGATCGATGGCAAAGTTGGCTGCTAGCAGGGCGGCGGTGAGGGAACCGGAAGAACTGCCTGCTAGCTTCTGCCAGCGCAGACCTAGATCGTCGCAGCAGCGCATTGCCCCTAACAGGGCAATGCCTTTTATGCCCCCCCCTTCAAACACGGCATCAGCATATCTGTAACCGTCTGGGGCCGGGGGATGCATTTTACTAAGAATGTACTGTTTCTCCTCGCTAGTCAGTCTTAAACCTCTGACTTCGTTTATCAATATCGGATTAATATAAGTCATAGCAGTGCAGTGCCATCCTGCTGGTCTCATTTTAGCTGCGGTGTCTAGAGCATACCGAGTCCTTCAGGACAAGAGCATGCGGAAGACGCCGATCTAGGGCGACCCGGGGTAGCCGATGTCTGAAGCTACAGAGAATTTCCCAGGAAATAGTCCCCAGCATGGTAGCCCAGTCATCTGCTGAGATTTCTATATCTCCATCTTGCCCTAAGAGGGTGACCACTTCTCCTATCTGTAAATCATCAATAGCACTCACGTCCAGCATCAGCTGATCCATTGTAATTGCTCCCACTTGCGGTACCAGCTTACCTCGGATAAGAACCTGCATCTTGGAAGATAGGTTACGGGGGACGCCGTCTGCATAGCCAATGCCCACTACTGCTAGCTTCATATCCCGTGGGGCGATATATTGATAACCGTAGCTGACACCGGTTCCCGCAGCAATCTCTTTTATTTGCGTTACTCGCGCTTTCACTTGCATGACTGGTTTGAGTGAGAGCACTGGTTGGAGATGGGCTGCTGGATGTAAACCATACAGTGCTAAACCGACTCTTACCAGATCGTAATGCAAGCTGGGGTCACTTAAGGTAGCAGCTGAGTTGGCAATATGTAGCTTGGGTGGGGTGATGCCAGCTGCACGCAGCAGCCCGATCGCCTGGCGGAACCGCTGATGCTGCTGGTTCATTATCCTCGGATCTGGACTGTCAGCTGTGGCCAGATGGGAATACACGCTCGCTATTTCTAAATGAGGTGATCGCTCCACCAGTCTGGCAAACTCTGCTGCTTCCTGCCATGCTGTCCCCAGTCGGGACATCCCTGTATCCAGTTTCAGATGTACGGGTATACTTTTACCTACGGCTGCTAAGGTCTCTGAAAATACTAAGGCTTGGAAGGGGTTGCACAGGGTTGGTTGCAGTTGCCAATGGGCGATCGCCTGGATTTCTTCAGGAGCGTTGACAGCCCCTAATATCAGAATTGGAGCCTTAATGCCTACTTCTCGCAGTTCTATTCCTTCGGGAATAGTCGCTACTCCCAGCCATCTGGCACCGGCTGCTAGCACGATCTCGGCAACTGTCACTGCTCCGTGACCGTAGGCATCTGCCTTGACTATGGCCATGAGCGCTGTCCCTGGTGATAAAATTTGCTTGACTTTTCGCGTATTATGTGCTACGGCATTTAAGTCAATTTCAACCCAGGCGCGATTCCTGCGGAAAGCTGCGCTAACGCACGCTCCGGGCCCCCTACGCTGCAGGGATGCCAGACTGGGACTGGATGTTGTGAGGGGGGTTGACTTCGGGCACTTCATGGATGACTGACTTGGTGATATCTGCGCAGGAATTATAGCATTTTTTAAAATAAATGCTACACTTCGCTTATAGCTCCACCCTACTGGCAACTGATCGCCGAACGCGCGAACGCAGCTTCTGAAACTAGGCTGTGTTAACCTGAAGGAAATTCGTAGGCTAAAAATCAATGAGCAAGGTTCTGGTGCTGAATGCCTCCTATGAACCGCTCAACATCACCAGCTGGCGGCGGGCGGTTGTCTTATTGATCAAGGGCAAGGCAGAACAGGTAGAACATACCAGTAAATACCTGTATGCTGAGTTACCCCTACCGACGGTCATTCGACTGCGTCACTATATTCGGGTTCCCTATAAGGAAATTGCCCTCACTCGTCGGAATATCTTGCAGAGAGACGGTCACTCTTGTCAATACTGTGGATATTCTGGAGATGATTTGACTTTGGACCATGTCTTGCCCAGATCGCGTGGCGGCGGGGAGAGTTGGCAGAACATAGTCACTGCTTGTGTCCGCTGTAACATCAAAAAAGGAAACCGTACACCTGGAGAAGCTAATATGATACTACGTAACCCCCCAGGCAAACCCTACAGCAGTCTCTATTTTGAGGTGACCAAATATATCAAGAGTGGCACCCACAGCGAATGGAGAAAATATGTGATCGGCTTTTAACCCCCTGAAAATCTCAGGGGGTTTTTGCTAGCAGTGGGACTGCGCGCGAATGCGCTGCGCGCACGCTACGCGATCGGTTTTTTGCCAAATTGGGTGTTGAAGGCTAAAATTACGGCAGCGCTGGCTTTTTCCTGACTTTGGCAGGGTTGGGGATGGTAAGTCAGTCAAGGCTATTTGCACCAGACATATTTAACTCAAGTTGCTACCTATAAAAATTTCGACCTCTCAGACAGCAATTTTTGGCAAAGATATCCAACATTATGCCATATGGAACCTCCTTCACCCGAGTCTCTATCCCAGGAACAAGCTGCTGGCGGAAGATCAGATCTAGCCTCTTCGTTAGATCCTGATTATGCTGGCCTGCAATCTCATAGTTTCGCTAGTAAGCAGGCGGAGGCTTTGCGCCAGACTTTGGAGAAACATCGGCGTGGGAGGCACCTGATCGTAATTCAAGACTTCCCCGACCCAGATGCTCTTTCGGGTGCCTGGGCTTACAAACTGATCGCCCAAGAGTACGATATCCACAGTGATATTGTCTATGCTGGCACTCTCAGCCATCAGGAAAATGTTGCTCTGGTGAAACTGACGAGTTTGCCTGTGCAGCGCTGGACGCCTCAAGCTGCCAAAAATAAAGATTTATCTATATATCAGGGCTGCGTCTTCATTGATAATCAGGGAACTACTAGCCAATTGACCGCTTTGGTGCAGCAAGCTGGCATTCCCGTGGTGGTCGCGATCGACCATCACTCGGCGCAAACAGACCTGCAACCGGAGTTTGCTGACTGGCGTCCTGACTTTCGCGCCACGGCGACGATGGTAACTCAGTACCTGCAAGCTGGGTTACTCAATTTAGATACGAGTATTAGCCAACATCTTAATTGTGCCACGGCTTTGATGCATGGCATCCGCTCCGATACTAACAATCTGCGGCAAGCTTTGGAAGATGATTTTCTGGCAGCTGCCTATTTGAGTCGCTTCTATGACTCTAAGTTGCTGGATGCGGTGTTGCAGACTTCTCGTTCTAAGCGGGTCATGGAACTGTGCGAGCGATCGCTCAGAAATCGCCAGGTGCAGAATAATTTTTCCATTGCTGGGGTGGGCTATTTGCGCTACGAAGACCGAGATGCTATTCCCCAAGCGGCTGATTTTCTGGTAACTGAGGAAAATGTCCACACTGCTGTTGTTTACGGAATTGTCCGCGATGACAGCGAAAATCTAGAAGTGGTAATTGGGTCCCTGCGCACGAGTAAGATTACCCTCGACCCGGATGAATTTATTAAAGAAGCTTTTGGTCAAGATGGTCAAGGACGGTTCTTTGGCGGTGGACGGACTGGCGCTGGCGGGTTTGAAATTCCTTTAGGCTTCCTCTCTGGCTCTAATGATACAGCTTGTTCAGGAAACAAGTAGAACATTTTTGTGCTAAACTAGAGCTATACTCAATGCAGACCTAATTCAGCTATGCGACGTTACTCTCTGGACCTTAGACAAAAAGTAGTCACTGCTTATCAATTGGGCAATGCGGCTCGGAGGCAACTCGCCGA
>JACOMV010000294.1 GCA_014324065.1 Hormoscilla sp. SP12CHS1
ACTAGAAAACAAGTTGAAACATGTTTTAGTCGGATAACTAATTTGTTCCCCAAGTCAATTCATGCCGTTACATCCAATCCAATCGCGCAGCGGCGCGCAGCGCTAGGATTTGAATTTAAAATAATTCTCTTTATCATCGCTTTTTGTATTCAATTTTTATAGGTCGCAACTTAAGTTATTTACAGTGGGTGCTACCCCGTTCCTTAGCCCCAGCGCTTCCTATGGCTGTGTCACCAGATACCGGTCGTCGGTGCGCGATTGGCGCGGTTCGGGGGGTTGTCGGGTTGGGCGATATATGGGTATCATCTAGAGTAGATTATCAAATCCCCCAGATGACTAGCTCCCAGAGCAACTGTAGTACCCATAATTACCTCACTAAAAAATGTCAGCGAAAGATATATTTCACAACACGGTGCGTTTAGCTTTAGAAAAAGATGGGTGGACAATTACTAAAGACCCCTTATTTTTAAAACCTAGTACGCGAGTTAGAATATTTATAGACTTGGAAGCCGAAAAGTTTATGTCATCTGAAAAAGGCGAATCTCTGATAGCGGTGGAGGTCAAAAGCTTTGTAGGTTTATCGACAATATCATAATTTCACATGGCTGTAGGTCAGTTTTTTAACTATCGTACAATCTTAGAAAAAATCAATCCAAAAATAATTTTGTATTTAGCTATACCCAAAGATGTTTATCAGAGTTTTTTTACAGATCCGTTAGTCCAAGAAATAACCGAAAAATTGCAGATGAAATTGTTAGTTTTTGTAGTCAAGGAGCAGGAGATAGCGTTATGGAAAGAATAGACTATCGCGAAGTAACCGAAAAACTTATTCAGCAACACGCGACTGAGGGAAATCAAAGTGACTGCGCTGCTGACCAAGTTGTTTTCGATCGCACCAGGGACAGCTATTTGTTATTATCAGTGGGATGGGATGACGAAGAAAGAATTTATGGATGCTCGATTCATATCGATATTAAGGATAAAAAAATCTGGATTCAACAAGATTTCACAGAGGAGGGAATAGCTAACCAGTTGGTAGAATTAGGCGTACCCAAAACCGATATAGTTTTGGGCTTTAGAGCACCGGTTGTGCGACAATTTACGGGATTTGCAGTAGCGTGAATGATTCTGCAAACAATGACTAACCAAGCATTCCGAGAACTCACATTCTCAATCCTACTATCGACTCTCACGAGGGAGATAGCCCGTTGTCAATCGCAATGGGGGCAGTGGCCAAAGCATTAGGCATTACCATTCTTCCGCCCAAGGGCAACAAGCGCGGGACGAACTCCCCGGAAGCTATTGCCCGGGCTTCTGGGTTTCAAGTGCGGCCCATTACTCTTGATGAGGGTTGGTGGCAGTGGGATGGCGGCCCGATGTTAGGATTTATCGCAGCAGAAGCAGAAGATATCCTGGTGGCGCTGTTGCGGAAAAACGGTAGTCGGGGATATGAAATTTTTGACCCCGTTAGTTTTAAACGCATTCCCGTCGGTGGCGCTACCGCTAAATATCTGGAACCCACTGCTTATGCCTTTTATCGACCCTTCCCAGATAAGCAACTGGATGCCAAAGATATTCTCCAATTTGCCTTTCGAGGTCGATCGCCCGATATCCTTAATATGGTTTTATTTGGAGTCTTGGCTTCTTTGTTCGGAATGTTAATACCCCAGGCAACTGCCCTCCTGATAGATTATGTGATTCCCGATGCCCAGGGGGAGTTGCTAATGCAAATAGCTATCGGGTTGTTGGCAGTTAGTTTGGCCGTGACCGCACTAGAACTGACTAGAGGTCTGGTGACTCTGCGGTTGCAAACTGCTATGAGTGCGGACACCCAGGCGGCGGTTTGGGACCGACTGCTGAAACTGCAACTGTCGTTTTTTCGCCAATATGCCACTGGAGATATCTACAACCGGGTGTCGGCAATCTCTCAGATGAGCAGTCGCCTCAACAGCACCATTATGACAACCTGCTGACTGGCTTTTTCTCTCTGTTAAATCTGGGTTTGTTGTTTTACTACAGTTGGTCCCTCGCTTTGGTAGCTTTGGCGGTTGCTGTCATTACTAGCGTTCTCACCATCATTGTTAGGATAATTACTCGCCAGAAGTTCCGATCGTTGCAAGAGTTGAGCGGTGAAATTGTCGGATTAATGGTGCAAACTATCGACGGGATATCCAAGCTGCGAGTGGCGGCGGCCACAGACCGGGCCTTTGCTCGTTGGGCCAAGAAGTACGGCCAGCAGGTGCAACTGCTCCTCTCAACTCAACGGGTAGAGGATTTTTTAGCATTGTTTAATACGGTGATGCCTGGGGTGACTTCGATGGTGTTGTTTTCCTTAGCAGTAGTCGTCATTAGCCAATCTCCTAGGGGATGGGGGCTTGTCAACGGGGCGGTTTGTGGCTTTCAATGCCGCTTTTGGCACCTTTATCGGCGGCACCACCAGTTTCAGCAATACTGTCATCGATCTGTTGCAGATTTCCGTGTTGTGGAACGGACCCAACCGATTTTACACGCTGTACCGGAAACAAGCCGCCAGGGGCCGACCCAGGAGAATTGTCCGGGGCGCTGAAGTTGGATAATGTCTCCTTTCGCTACGGGCCCGATCGCGCAGCGTGCGCGCAGCGCAATCGCCCTTTGGTGTTGGATGGGTTGACTTTGTCAGCGAAACCGGGGGAATTTATCGGCATTACCGGGCCCAGTGGCAGCGGTAAGTCCACCATCGTGCGGTTATTGCTGGGGTTTGAAAAGCCAACATCGGGGTCGTAATGTATGACGGACGAGATTTGGCGACTTTGGATATAGCAGCGGTGCGCGGGCAGTTGGGGGTAGTGTTGCAGAAAAGTCGCTTGATGGGGGTTCCCTTTGGGAGATTATCGCCGGGGGGGCAATTATTTCCTTGATGAAGCTTGGGAGGCGGCGGCGATCGCCCAATTAGCTGCCGATATTTCCGAGATGCCCATGGGGATGCACACGGTGATTTCTGAGGGTGGGGAACTTGTCCGGGGGGCAGCGGCAGCGGGTTGTTAATTGCTCGGGCCTTGGTGAGCAGACCGAAGATTATGATTTTCGATGAGGCGACTTCGGCCTTGGATAATCGCACTCAGGAGTTGGTGACTGAGAGTTTAGAAGGGTTGGGGTGACGCGGATAGTGATCGCCCATCGGCAGAGTACAATTCGGAGGTGCGATCGGTTTATCGGGTAGGAGTTCCGGGGTAATTTCCTGTAAGTGGCGCTGCGGTGTCTCCCAGGAGACACCGCGCGTTAAAATTATCATCAAATAGTTCATGAGAGTCAATCTATGATGACCACCCAAGAAATCGCCGAACGTTCTGTAAGATTGGAAGCGCGAGTCACCAGTTTAGAGGCCGAACTGGCACAAATGAAACAGATCCTCTCCTTATCCCTTACTCAGCACAACCCTTGGTGGTTAAATGTTGCAGGTAGCTTCCAAAACGATCCTACCTTTGATGAAGCAATTCGCCTCGGACAAGAATGGCGTCAGGAAGCTGAATAGATTTGAGATAATGTGCAATGTATATTCTCGATACAGACCATTTGAGTCTCATCCAGCGCAATGGACAAGAAGGAAAGCTCATCGGAGCCAAGTTAGCTACTATCGAACCGTCCGTAGAAGTTGCAGTCACCGTGATTACCTATGAGGAGCAAATAAGGGGTCGCCTCAGTGTTATATCTAAGGCAAAAACCCCCGAGGAACAAGTTACTGCCTATCAAGGATTACAACAACTTACGCTTGACTACCGTTCGATCCCAATTGTCCCATTTTGCCGTACCGCAGCTCTCGAGTATCAACGCTTACGAAAAGCCTATCGTCGTTTAGGAAGTAAAGATTTGAAAATCGCAGCGATCGCTCTGACAAACAATGCTATATTACTCACCCGGAATGATTCAGATTTCGGACAAATCGTAGAATTAGTCACAGAGAACTGGTCAAGGGTAATTTTGTAGCTCCTGTATTAGGAGTCAAAAAGCACCAAGGAGTTTGTCTGGGTTGGGGGTAACGGGTCGTGGCCCATCGGCAGAGCACAGGGGGTGCGATCGCGTCGTTCGGCCTTAAAGGGAGATTGGTACATTGGCACGTTCTTCAGTTAGAATAGCAGTAAATAAGTTAAGATAATGATGTAGCAATCGGCAAGAAATCAAAAATCATGACTATTGCAGCTATTAAAACCCCCTCTGTTGTTTATCCCGAACCAGACGGCGAACCTATGGCAGAAAGCGATCCCGCCCGTAAATATCTAGTTTATGGCGTTGAGGCCCTCCAACAATATTTTCGTCACCGCCCGGATGTTTACGTTACGGGCAATCTCTGGCTATCTTACACCCAAGGCGTTCCTAGTGCGGCGGTCTGTCCCGATGTATTTGTAGTCTTTGGGGTAGAAAACCGCGAGCGCCAAAGTTACAAAGTCTGGGAAGAAAATGGCAAAACACCAGATTGGGTTCTGGAAGTGACTTCTAAAAAGACCTACCGTAAGGACGAACAAGAAAAACCGGACATTTACGCTCAAATGGGGGTCTCGGAATATTTCCAATATGACCCGACGGGAGATTATCTCAACCCACCGCTGAAAGGACGGCGTTTAGTGGGCTCGCGCTATCAAGTTCTCGCTCCCTCGCGCACAGAAGATGGAACGACTGCTTTCTCTTCTGTTGTGTTAGGATTGGAGATGCGGCTGCTTCCGGATGGTCGGTTGCGGTTTTTCGATCCTGAAACTGGAGAGTATTTACAAACTCCTCAAGAGTCGGAACAAGAGCGAGTGCGGGAAAAAGAACTGGCCGCACAAGAACGAAAACGGGCCGATCGCGAAAAAGAACTGGCCGCACAAGAATGAGAACGGGCCGATCGCGAAAAAGAACGGGCCGATCGACTGGCCGCCCGATTGCTCGAACTAGGAATAGATCCTGACCTTAAGAATTAATTGTCACCGTGCCGGGGTTTGTAAATTAAAATTAGAAATTATGCTCGCGCCACACACTCCCGCCGATCCCATCGCGCCGTAAGTCCAGTCAAGATGATGGGTAAGGAAAGGAAGCATCTTACTTTCTCATATTGAAACAAGGTTTCGCAGGAGAAACCTTGTTTCTGGGTTACTGGTGAATAGACTTCCCGGCAAAATTGAGATACACCCGCATTAGATGTCTGCACGGTTTCTATCCCAATGTTACCGATAGGCTGACCCCGTGCCCCTAGGTAAGGCGTAAGGCAATGGACTGAAGAGCACTACGATGGCAAGTTGGGTTGAGGTACTTCAGCAACTATTATATTTATTAATATTTTACCTTCACCGGTTATACTTCTCAACCACCTTATTCCCATCCCCGTCTATGTAGCGGTACCGAGGGCCGCCAGCTACCTCGCTCAATTGTGACTCTTGCAACTTCTGCTTCCGTGGTTTCGTTTCGTTGTCGGGCTGGTTGGTGGTTAGGTGTTGGCTGCTCTTGATATTCATTTCCATTATCTCCATTTTTTATTATATCGGGAAAGAAATTTATTTACTCTCCTATTTCTATACTATCAACTTTTTTGACGGCATTCCTTAATTGATTCATTTTATTTTCTATCATTAAGATAAGTTTTTATTATGTTAACCTAAGTTGCTACCTATAAAACCTCAAAACCCAAATTAGCCCAAATTGGCCAAAATTGCCTTGTGATTTACCCCA
>JACOMV010000295.1 GCA_014324065.1 Hormoscilla sp. SP12CHS1
CCACTATCACTCGTAAGTTCTCAGGGCTAATGATTCCCTGGTAACGCTCCCCTTTCTTGATTTGTGTCAAGTCAGTTTATGTTAAACGAATCGCACAGTACAGTTATTCATACATCTGCGGTACTTCTTCAGCAAAACTTTGCCGTTTCTCAAATCTTAGCGGTCCCGCCTTCGAGCCCCATACTTGCTCGTGGGTATTCACATCCATACCCTTATCTAAACTCACCCAAGTTTTTGCCGTCAATTCCACCTCGCTCACCAGATATGTTTTCCGTCCATTTCTATTTATCAAACAATTTTTACCCTCCACAGCACCTCGAAACATTTCCCCTTCCCGCCAAAAAATCATTCCACAATGTTCGCGACGTTTAATGTCATCTGGCGCTATCGTTTTGAGAATATCTAACTCCCGTGCTGCACCCGCATATAGGACCGGGTCTTTCAGACCGTAGTTTTCTATATAAATCCGTTCGCGCAGCGACTGCGCAGCAGTATCGCTCAGAGCTACTAGACGATGGACTCCTTGACGGTATGGTCTCCAGAGATCGTAGTCATAAACTTGCTCTGAATAAAATCCCAGTCCCTCAAAAAATTCATAGGGTAATGGTCGCCAAAATATATGAATATGTGCATAGGTTGTCGGATTAGCATATGCCTGTTTTTCGTTACTAAAATCTCCCGCCATCCAACAGGCTAGCGCCTTCATATCCCGTGCTATACTGCTCTTGTTCTGCTCTGCGATCGCCATTTTTTCCCGTTTCTCTTGATTAATTTCCCGACAACGAGCGGATCTCTGAGGCAAAAGAAGCTGTTACCACACCTTGACCATCGCTAGTTTTGATTAGGGAAACTCTAAATCTGAGATTATCTGTCGCAAACCAGATCCTCTCCTCTGCTGCTGCCCGATCGTACTCTGTCAGCAGGACGAAGGTGCCATCCGAGGTAAAATAGTAATCGCCCACGGCGGCGATCGTTTCCGCATATCCCTGCGATCGCAGTAATTTTCCCTGATTTATGTTATCCCGATCGGGGATTGGCACCAGGACGCAGCTACCTACCATAGTTTCCTCTTCATCCCAATCTGATTGGCCCTCCCAACTCATGCTAAAGGGGCTAATTGCTGCTGCTGGATCTATGCCTGCGGACTTACACAGCTCAATTACAGAGCCATCCGACCCTGCCAATGATACTATATCAATAGTCGAGCGCACTTCTTCAAAATGGCTAAATGCCAAATTGTGACCGCTGCGCTGCGATCGCCAACGTCCGATCGAAAGTTTAACAAATTCCCTAATATCCATTATTTCTGGGATTTCGGTTTCCGCTTCAATTTCTTCGACCTGCTTGTCTTTGTCGTGCTCTTTTTCTTCGCCTCAACTGACTTGCGTTTGCTTCTGACTTTACCTCCACCATCCGACTGTTGTAGTCAGACTCTTTTGTCGCACCTAACATTTTCATCCCTCTCATTCCCAGATAGGAAGCTCAGGCCATCTTTGAGCTTCCTATCTGTTTCCTTGTTTATGTTGATGGCGCCGTCGTCACCTTGGACACCTTACCACCTAGACGGTTAATGTTCTGCATTGCCTCAACCATACGGCTGTGAGTAACTTTCATCGTAAAGTTACCCGTCCGCATCACATCTTGACGACATACACCCGTCACCTCTATCTCCACAGTGCGATCGTCATACTCGCTCTTCTTGGGAGTTCCAGTGGTATTCATTCCTGCCATATCACAGTACCTCTAATTTACCTAATGGTGAGAACGTAACCTGACCGCTTGATTTGTGATAACTGGCGATCGGGACTTCTGTTTTTGCCATCATGTGATCGCCAGTCACCCTAGCTAGGCAACTTCAGTAATACTGACAATCTTGCTGCCCATTTTGTGAATGTTCTGAATTTTCTTAGACATCTGCTCGTAGGCCACCTCATAGACGAAGTTGCTCTGCTTATAGACAGGAGTCGTTCCCGCCTTTACCACTGCGATCCGGAAGCGCTTACTAGTATTGCTATAAGTGCCAGAACCATGAGGAGCAGCAGTTATCTTGGTGGGTAGGTCAGCTGCGATATCGGCAATCAGCTGCGCCGAGTTACCACTATCACTGGTGGCGTCGCCCCGCATCAATGCAAACGTCCGGTTAAAACCTACGTTCGCGATTCCCAGCTGGGTGCTATTGCTGCGCGGGTAGGGGACGATATTCTCGCCAAAATTGGACTGATAGTCCTCGCTAGTGAGGTAAGAGTCTATTTCTGCCTCGTAGCCCTGTGAGTTATAAATTTGGACATGCTCTGAAATTTCCGCCTGGTCCTTAGGCGCACGACCCAACAGATGCTTGCAGTTTAGTTCCACGAATCGATAGGGCGAAGAACTGTTAAAAAACAGTTCTTGATACAACTCCGATTTAGCCACCAGTTCCACGAAGCCGCGCACGCTGACCTCGCCATTTCGCAGCAATGATTCTGCACTTGATAGCCGCTCGCTCTCCATCACGTGCTGATTGCCCAACACCTGTTTGTAAGCTGCCCGAATCACTGTCTGCAAATCTGCTTCTGTTGTATCTGGTCTTAATTCTGTTGGTTCTGAGGTTACCCAGAGTGACATTTATATTCCTCCTTATTTAATCATTTTTCCTGTAGTCAGTGGCAACCGCCACTGACTGCTCATCCCAACTTGTTAAACCTGTTCTGATATACTCAGGATCTTCCCACCCCGCTTATGAATCGTCTGAACTTTCTGAGACATTTGACTGTAGCTTATCAAGCTTTCCATCTTGCTCAACTTGTTCAGCCGCGCCGCTGCCATTGAAGTCGAATAGGTAATCAGGAAGCGTTTGCCCGTGTTGCCATATTCCGCCCCATTGCCAACAGCTGGTGCTTTGATGGCCTGAGACAGGTTAGCACCCAAGGAGGTAATGAGCTTCGCCTGTTTATCACTGTCATTGCTTGCAAAACCACCCAGCAAGGCAAACATCCGGTTAAAGCCGACATTTTTTATTCCCAGCTGACTGTTAATTGAGCGCGGGTAGGGAACAATGTTCTCCCCAAAGTTCTCAATATAATCCTCGCTGTCGATATAGGAATCGATTTCCGCCTCATACCCCTGGTCCTTGTACATCTGAACATGTTCAGATATTTCTGCCTGGTCCCGGGGCGCACGACCCAACAAATGCTTGCAGTTTAGTTCTATGAAACGGTACTGATAACTGGAGTGAAAGAACAGTTCTTGATACAGTTCTGATTTCGCCAACACATTCACAAATTGGCGCACCGTGATGTCGCCATTCCGCAGCAATGATTCTGCACTCGTTAGGCGATCGCTGTCCATCAAATACTCATTTCCCAACACCTGCCTGTATACTGCCCGAATCACTGTTTGCAAATCCTCTTCTGTTGCATTCGGTCGCAGTTCTAGCGGGGGATTTTCAACAGCCCATAGAGACATTCAATCTTCTCCTGCTTTCAATCAAGTTGACCTTAATTTCACCAACACTTTGCGGGACTAGGAGCCTTTTTCTAGTCCCACCAATTTTACACCACTTCTGTGATGCTGACAATTGTGCCGCTCGTGCGATTAATCCGCTGAATTTGCGGCGTCATCCTGCTGCCAGGCACAATAAACTCCGTTGTGCTGCGACGACGAGGACTGTCAAATTTCGCCCCCTTCACCACAATTTTGAACATCTTTTCCGTGGCATCTGCATAAGCTGCTATGCGACCACTTGGCTGCAACGGGATTTCCGTCGTACCATTAGTTGCCACTGCTTCTACCAAGCGAGATGATTCCGTCGCGCTATCAATTTCTGCCCAACCCCTCACCAGGGACAGAGTGCGGTTATAGCCAACTTGCTTTTGCCCTACCTGGCTGATCGCCCCGACATAGTAAGGTACGATATTCTCGCCAAACCTGGCCTCATATTCTTCGCTATCGATATAGGAGTCGACTTCCGCATCGTAGCCCGAATTAATGCATATCTGGATATGCTCCGACAGTTCTGCTTGTGACAGGGGGGCCCGTCCCAGCAAATGCTTGAAGTTCAGCTCCACGAACCGGTAGGGCGCACAGCTTTCAAAATACCGGCTGCTATAGAAATCTGATTTTGCCACTGCCCGAACAAATTCCCGCACCGTCATGCTGCCATCGGACAATTGCGATTCTGCACTTACCAGTCGTTCGCTTTCCATCACGTGGGGGTTTCCCAACACCTGTCGGTAAACCGCCCGGATTGTCGCCTGCACTTCCTCGGGAGTGCTTGTGGGCCATAGTTCCGTTTCATTTGCCATTCTTAAATTCGTCCTCCTAAATCACTTTTCCCTTTCCTCGTTACCCGTTCCTACGGGGGATTTTTTTCCTGAGGGATCCTAGTTAACAACAGTGATACTGGCAATCTTGCCGCCCTGTTGGTGAATCTTCTGGTACTCTTTCGACAGCTGATCGAAGGGCACCAGATACACCTTGTTACTGCGCCGGAATTTCGAGACGCGATTGACTGCCCCTGGCGAGCTATAGGCAGTGACTTCCACCCGGTATACCTTGCCTTCGGAACCTGCTCCGACTCCATGTCGAGTCCGCGCCCCCAGAGTTGGATCTTGGAAAGACCAACCATCCGATACTCCCGAAGGCGGAATTACAGCCGCGGGTATGGCTTGAATCACGTACTTATTCAACCGTGGTTCATTTCCCGACAAATTCCCTTTCAGGTCACTGCTGGAAGCACCGCGCAAGAGTTGGAACATATGGGTAAACCCAACCATATTCTTGCCAGTTTGGGTTTTGTAGCCCCGATAAAACGGTACTATGTTTTCCCCAAACACATCCTGATACTCATCGCTATCCAGATAGGAATCAATGTCCGCCTCAAAACCTGCTTCATCCAAGATCGCGCTGTGTGCTTTCATCTCTGCGTAGCTATTTGGGGCTCGACCGAGAATATGCTTGAAGTTCAACTCCGTTGCCCGATAGCGGGGGCAGCTGTCGAAAAACCGGGAACGATACAGATCTGATTTCGCTACTTGACGCACGAACTCCCGCACGCTGATTTCGCCCAGTTTCAGCTGCGACTCTTCTACCGTCAGCCGTTCGCTGTCCATCACGTAGGCATTTCCCAACACCTGCCGGTACACTGCCCGAATCACCGTTTCCGCTTCTTCCTCAGAGCGCCCTGAGCATAGCTCTACTGGTTCTGTGTCCTCAAACAGGGCCACACCTAATTTTGATGCCGGTCCAAATACCATACTCTCTCCTGGGTAGCAACTACTTGACTTTTCCTGAGAATGGGCGGCTGTTGATGTTAACAAACTTAAACTACCGCCCTCTCCACCAATTTACTATCCTGTTCCCTGGTATACAGAGCTAAATCTTTTCAGCCTTTATACCCTTGCCTTCTCTTTATACATTTACTGCTACCACCTTGATTATTAAAATTTATTAATTTTCTTAACATAATGTAATCATCTACTGGAAATCTCTCAGAATCCCCATCAGGGGCCCATTCCGAGTCAACTTGACACGCTCCTGAGCTGGCTCGTTTAGCGTAAAACGACTTGACACAGCTCAAGATGAAAATCGCTAGCAGGGCCTTCATTAGCCCTGACAACTTATAG
>JACOMV010000296.1 GCA_014324065.1 Hormoscilla sp. SP12CHS1
CAGGGCTAATGATTCCCTGGTAACGCTCCCCTTTCTTGATTTGTGTCAAGTCAGTTTACTTTAAACGAATCGCACAGTAGTATCATCGGTGGTTTCTGCAAAGGGCAGAAACTGATTAATTATCGCCGCAGAAACAAAGGGAAATGTTGGACTATAGTCACGTTCAACATATTCCCCTTCTTGCAATTGGTTAATTCTGACAGTTTGTCCCAGATAGCGCCAAATTTCTGGCACTCCTAGCTGTCTGTAAACCTCAAATCGACGCCTGGAAGAACTGGTTATATCGACTTCAATTACCAAGTCCGGTGGGGGGTCGATGCGCGAGGGGTAGTGCGAGTACGATGTCTCCCGGGTAGTACGGTTAGCGCTCCCGGGAGACATCGAGCAGCTCTACAGTGCGACCCCTAATGCGGTCTACATTTTGGATGTAATAGCAGGAGTCAGGTTCGGCACCTTTCCTGAGATCTTCTCGATTCAATGTTGTCGAAGCAAACCCCTTGACCCTGAGATTCAGTTCTTCTGTCAGAGTATTCACCATTCGTTCTAGTAGTTGCTTATAAGTTTCGTGGCGGTCTGATGGCATAATGATTTCCAGCACTCCTTGATTATAGGCGATCCGCGAGGTGCGCCGATCGCCCATTTCTGCCAATAGTTGCTTGTAAGTGGACCAACTGACATTCTCTAAGATTACTCGCTGGGTGGTTTGTGGTGGTGGTGGTTCTTTCACCGCAGTCATGGTCATGATTTCTTCTCCTGTCCTACTTCCCAACCCGGTTTGGGCGCGAAACCTGGTTTTTCACCTAAGTTTACATTACAACATCCGCCAAAGCTGGGCAAGCCTTTGTTTCCTGTCCCGACGAGTAAGGGCGATCGCCCCCTGTGTGAGCATATAGGGCATGGCCAAGAGTATCCCCAAATAAGTCCGCCAGGCACTGTAAGAGAATATCGCCCTTTCTACAGGATATACACCCCAAAAGCGATTCACCGAACAGACCATTTCATTTCCCAAAGCCGTCACTTCATGCCACCAACCGGCAGGAATAAAGAGGGTTTCCCCTTGATGCAATATTACTTCCTGCTTATATTGTAGCGCTTCTCTTAATTTAGGAAAAGCTTGCAGATCGGGTTTTTCCGGGTACACCTGACTGAACCAAGAACGCAACTTTAAGCCGTGGTGCAAATGCACGGAAACTGGAAAGGGATAAAGATTAGCTGTCTGAGAACTGGGGAACAGCACCACTTTTTTGGCACCGTGCAGTTGCATTAATGTTCCATCCAGAGTATCGTAATGTAAAGCTTCCACGTGACCTCCCGGTCCCGCCCACATATTCAAGTCGCTAGCGGGTTTCTCTAAACCCAACTTCTCTCCTATCTTTATTCGAGATGCTTTTTCCTCCAAAGACGTATCTTTTAGGGAACATTTAGCTAAGTAAATGTCCTGTTCGTGGGCTGTATGGTTGCGCAACATTTCTGCATAGGTAGTAAAAGGCAAACTTTTGGTCTGGACCCCACTGCCAATGTTTTGCCATTGGCGTTTGTCCAATTTGTACCTCTGGTTTCCGTACCACCGGGACAGAAACTCTTGCGAACTCAACTCTTGGCAAAGATAGTCCAAACTCCAGTCTTCGCAGTCCGCCAGTAATCCTTTAATCACTACCGGCATCCCTGGTTTTTGATATTCTCTCACAAATCTTTCGGGCGTGAGTTCTGATATCTCTTCCCTACAGATATGATTTGTTACTTTATTCATTGTAGATGTCTTCCTACCGTTTGCCCACATTAACCCGATCGCCCCCCAGGGGGTTCAAACCTCCTGCTAATCTAACAGATGATATCATTAGTTGACATCATCTGGCAGCCTCACTTCCTTTTCTACGACCAACCCCTCCAGAAAATTCCGGTCTTCGCTGATATGGGAAAATTTAAGTTGAGAATCAGGTATTCCCCGCCCTAACTGGCGCTGACGCAAAATGTCGAAACTTCCCTTTTCTAGCAGGCGCAGGCGCGGCGGCGGGATGTCACTTTGACGCGAAATTACATAGTGGGTGTTGTATTCCCCTAACAGGCGATCGCACTTTGCCAGAAAAGCTTGGGGGTCCGACAGGGTATCCCCGTCAGCGAGTTCGATATTAATCAGATAGCGGGCGGGAAAGTCTCGTTCCGAGAGAGTAATGCAGAAGTCCTCCAAATTAAGATGAAACTCACCTTGCAGGGCCTGAAGCACCCGAGTAACGTGATGTTCGTTAGTTTTTTCAGTGGTACTGGACATTTGTCCCCCTTGGCGATGGCGAAACACGATCAGCGGTGCTTGCTGATAAAATCCTACTACCTCGATGACATCGCCAATGTCGTAGCGATAAAATCCACTGTAAGTAGTTGTCAGGATGCGATACCTTTGTCCTACCTGCACTTCCGTCGCCAGCAAGGTTTGCGGATGTTCTACTCCCCATTGGTCTTCGGGAATGAATTCAAAAAAGCCACTCTCAATGGCTAAAATGCTACCATCTGTATTCACATCCGGGTAGATGCCGAACATCCCTTCCGCCGAAGAGAAGACAACTCCGAAAATTGCCGTATCCCCAAAATACTCGGGAAACCGCTGAAAGTAAAAATCGGAAGTTCCGCCCCTCGCTGTTGCTACCACCGCCAGATTGGGCCATGCTAACTTAGGAGTCAGCTTTCCGTGGGATTGTAAGATTTCCTGGAGTTCTCGCGCCCTCACGGGGTTGGCAGTCCACTGACGTTCTAGTTGCGATCGCAGTTCTGGTTCCATCTCCAACCAGGGGGCGATCGACCCCTGGGCGATATCAGCAATTAAACTTTCGGCATACTGACTCAAATAGTTGCAAGTCCGCAGAATCAACATGGGAAAATTAGCGATCGTCCCCCCCATTTCCCAGTTGCCCAGGGCAAACAACAGGGCCACATAATGGCGCGTCAGACTATCCTTTAGCTTGGCCGTCTCGTAGGGGTGGGCAAATAATTGGGCAAACAGACGCTTGTCCAGACGCAGGACCCCGGCACTGGATGGCCCATAATCAATTCCCCCAGGAGTACGTCCCCATTGTTGCACTGAGTTAGTCACCAGCAGTTTACCAAACTTCTGCCCTCGTTTTGCCAATGCCTCTGCCAGAAATCCCATGCTGACTAGACTCGCATTCCGGACTATGCTTTGAGATTTCTTGGTGGTGGGAATTAGTTTCTGCTTGCCCGTTGACCCGCTAGTCAAAGTCATGTATATTACTTTTTGGGCAGTCAGGATGTGATTTTCTCCTTGGGTAATCTTTTCCAAGTATGGTTCGTAGCTGCTGTAGGGCCTGATGGGAATGCGATCGCGAAACTGGTCGATCTTCCTCACTTCAGACAACCCATCAACGCGACCTAATTGAGTATCTTGATGGGCGCGTAATAGGTTAAAGAGGAACTTTTCCTGGACGGCATCCACCTGAATAGTTTTTGCTACAAACCTCTCTCTACTATACTTGGCTATCTTTGTCAAGAACGGCAGCAATAAATTTGTCATTCTCTCTCCGGGGTTAGTCAAATATCAGAGTCACGGCGACCAAGGCGATCGCCTCAGTAACCAGATTATATTTGATTATGTTTGAAATGTCAATAAATAAAATTAACAAAAATGTAGCCCGATCGGAGGTGATGGGACTTGACAGGTCTTAGTCTTGGGTGTTAAGCTGCCAGAGATCCTGTAAAGTACGACGATATCGGTCTTAAGCAATTCAAAATTCTTTCTTTCTCATTCAAAATTAGGAAACAAGTTTATAACAAGGTTCTCAGCTTTTCGACCTATGCAATTTAATGCGCGACAGCTTATCCTAATAGGGAGGACATCATATACAGTCAAAATCTGATGTCAGAATGGCATCTTAGATGACCCATTGGGGATGAAATATGGAAGGATTGCAGGAAGTTAGGTAGAAAAGAAGGAACTCAATACCTCTGGGTTAGCTGCTTCCCCCTAAGGGCCAAGGGGCTGAAATACTTGTGCATACCGTTGTCAGACTTGTCCCTTGGCTGCATTACCTACAATTATTGGGCGCTCGCGGGGTCGAATAAGACAAAAAAGTACGAATAATACAGAAATTGAGAATTACGTGCGCTACGATGTAAGACGAGAGAAAAGCTTTCGCGGGGTCGAATAAGACAAAAAAGTACAAATAATACAGAGAGAGTGACTTACGTGCGCTACGATGTAATATGAAAGAAAAGCGCTGTTGTCTAGTCGGAAAGGGAAGGACTGTTGCGGCTGGAGTGAAAATGAAAAACCTCCGCTGGTGGTCAAAACCCGTTGGTACCAGGCTGCAAACAGCGCCCCCAGCGTAGCGCGATCGGCCTCCCATTCTGTGTCCCCCGGTGAGGTTTCTCCTGGGCGAGGCATCTCCCGGGAGCTCGATACATCTGGCTATCAACTACAAGTGAGCGCGAGAGACCCTGTCGCCCGAGCGGGCAGGGCACAACGTCGTTTCCTGGGATCTTGGTTACGTTTAGGGGAACGATTGCTCGTTGTGCTTAATGCGATCTCGTTGTGCTTAACGCGCACGGTTCACTATGGTCTGCCCATAGGTCACTACTCAACGCGCCCAGGTGCAAGCTTAACGCGCACGAGTGGAACTCCAACGGGCTACTCAACGCGCAGGGGTAGATATCTAACGCCGATCATTGACTACCCAACGCCGACCATTGACTACCCAACGCCGACCATTGACTACCCAACGCCGACCATTGACTACCCAAACCCAACGCCGACCATTGACTACCCAACGCCGACCATTGACTACCCAACGCCGACCATTGATTACCCAACGCCGACCATTGACTACCCAACTCGGAAGGGTCATTGTGTCGAACGCAGTTTATCTGCCCTAACCAAATATATTATACTCACAGCCGAGCCACCTTGTCAACCCCTGGGGGTGTGGTCATGCGTCAGTTGGTTGTTGTTGCCCAAACCCGCGAATGGTGGGCGATATATCCGGAGTAGTGCGATTAGCGCGACGTCTCCCCGGGGTAGTGCGATTTTTCGCGCAGGACCGGTAGCCGTGCGGGGAGCGCATGTAGCGCTCCCACAGCTCTGGTGGATATATCGAAGGTGCCCACCCTACCAATGCAACTACTTTTGACCGCACCCCCGCTGCTATCCTAGAACCGGTTCAAAGAAACCCAGAGGGATGAAAGATGCAAAAGCTTTTAATTGGAATAGTAGCTCAACAGGAGATGGCAGCAGCTCAGCAAGCGATCTCTGAACTCCAGGATTGCAAAAACCGGTACTGGGCGATCAGCCTCAATGGTGATACCCTGCAACCAGGTTTGTCACCTTCCATTCCAGTATTTTGTCCGCAGTGGGATTTCCTTGGGCGAACAATCTGCCTATGAGCGGAATATCGCTACCCTGAGAAACTCTATTATCTCTATCTCTGATTAGAGGGCGATCGTCTTACTCCTAGTAACAGGGAAAGATAAGCACTTTAGTGCTTACTACGAACCGGAAATGTAAGCACTAAAGTGCTTACTACGAACCGGAAATGTAAGCCCTAAAGTGCTTACTACGAACCGTTGAGGTTTTGCTGACATTGTTCAAAAACATAATGAAGTAAGCCCAGAATTTGGGCGATCGTCCCCAAGGCGTAAGGAAGGCTTTCGTAAACTTGCCCTTCTGGAGTAAGCTTGTAAAAGTTCCAAGTGCTGCCATTGGTGACTATTCCCAAAACATCAATATTTTTCCAATTTGCTGATTTGTTCAGTGACAGGCTTGCATTTCTACTAGGCACTGTGCCAGTCCTTGCTCAAAGTCGTCTTTTTTTGCTTCAACAATACAAAGCATCGGCGCTTCTAAATACCGCTTATTTTCCGCAATCAGGTAATCTACATAGCCATTAGCAACGTCACTTTCAATGCTAGCCCCTTTCCAAATCTTTAGCCGGACAAAAACATCTATCGCTTCTTCGCAAATGGCATCTATCAGCAGTTTTTTAGACTCTTCACAGCTTTCTAAATCGAAATTTTTCAGTCTCGCCAGGCGCTGTTGAAAAAAATCCCTGGGTTGTACGGGTTCCGCTTGCAGATCCCAGGGAAGCAAGTCCTTTAAATTAAGTTGCTTGAATGCTTTCGCTTTGTCAAAGCTGGAGAAGTTCTGTTTCTTAGGCTTTTTATTGCTTGACATGGCTCTTGCGGTGATGGCAGTTTATCAAATATTATAGCAATTAAAAATGACTGTGAACGCGCAGATTGAGGTCCCGCCCCCCGATCGCCCTTGCATTTGAGAGCGCATTATGTCAAAATACTGAGGGTGACCAAATAGTCGCAAGGGTAAGGACGGATAATCGATGATCGCCTTAAGCAGCATAGGAGTAGGAGTTGTCTGTTTCCTAGGATCCTTTATCCTGGGAAGTTTAGTAGAATATTGGCTGCATCGCCTGATGCATGTCTCGCCGAAAATTGGCAAACGCCATCGGGACCATCACCGGCGCAACGAAGGACAGGGAGTGCTGTGGGAATTTCGGGATTACATCGTCGGCAGCTTTGTGGTAATGTGTATGATGTTCTTCATCTCCTGGGCAGCAGGAATTGGTTGGTTCCTGGGGGGACTGGTTTTTGCTGCCTTTGCCGCCTATGCCCATCAGCTACAGCATGATAACCCGACCAAGTGCTTCTGGATGCAGATGCCCGTTCATTACGTGCATCATAAATACGGCATGTGGGAACATAACTTTGGTCTGGCTGTTGATTGGTGGGACCGTGTCTTTGGGACCTACAAGCCTGTAGACTGGCTAACAGAGGAGGAACTGAAGCAACCCGTGAGGGGTTATTTACAGCTACGGTGGTGGTAGTATGCTTGCTGCTAAAACTGTGATATGTTGAAGAAATATGTCAACTTAGGAGAATGGCATTGAGTTACTTCCAAGAAGCGAAAGCCCATTTTATTGCTAGCCATCAGCATCCGATCAATCAGATACTGCATCACATCACCAATATATTGGCGATCGCGGCTGTAGTATGTTTATTCTACGACTGGCGGTGGACAGTTCTGTGCGTGGTACTGACCCAAGTATTTGCCTTGGGGGGACACGCAGTGTTCGAGAAGAATGAACCTGCATTTGTCAAGTATCCGGGCATTACTATACTGGCCTCAATGTCGTGGTCGTTAGAAAATTGGTTTGGTTGGCGCCAAATCTGGACTTACATGAATCGCAAAACCTAGGGCACTGCCCACCAAAGGCGGTAAGATAAGGCGATTCGTAGGGTGGGCACCGCCCACCATTCCTCGGCGAGAGGCGCTAAGATAATGATGACTCAAAGGACAAAGTAAAAGATGTACAAAGGTTTACTGGTAATTGATGCGGACGCCCATAAGATCGAGAATCCCCTGGTAATGCGGGAGTATTTAGAACCAGAATATCGCGATCGGGTAGGTTTAATAGTCGATAGTCTGGGAGATCAGCGGGGAAAGGTCGTAGATTTCAATCCAGAAACAGGGAAAAATGATTTCGTGCGGATGTTTCCCCAACCACAGGGTTTGGGCAAAGGGGGTTTCCGCAACCTGCATCCCGATACTACCCTGGGTGCGATGTTCAACCGGGTGCGAGTCGAACAGATGGAGAAAGAGGGCATTGACGTGCAGGTAATCTACGGTACCTTCAATCTGATGTTTTCTAGCATTCTGGACCGCGATCTGGCCCTTGCCCTCTGTCGCGCCTATAATAACTATATTGCCGAGGACTGCCGCCCCTATGGCGATCGACTCAAACCCATAGGCGTGATTCCGTTACAGGATGTAGACTTTGCAGTTAAGGAGATGCGGCGCTGCGTAGAGGAACTGGGGATGATCTCTGTTGCTGTGGCACCAAACATGCCCATTCCCCATCCGAAAGCACCGGATGCCTTTCCAGAGATACGCACCTGTAAAGCAATCAGTCATCCGGACTTCCGACCCATTTTACAAGCAGCAGTGGATTTAGACATTGGTTTAGGCATCCACGGGGGACCGGGTTCTTACATGGTAGGGGGAATTTCCGATCATACGGAAACTTTCGTGCTGACCCACATTTTCGTGCAGCGGAACCAGCAACAGTTAGCACTAGCGCGGATGGTATTTGACGGGGCATTTGAGCAGTTTCCCAGCTTAAGGGTAGGCTTTTTAGAGGGAGGTTGTGGTTGGTTGCCCGATCTGGCCCATGCTTTCCACGAACATTGGGAAAAGCGCATCCGGGACTTCGACCCCAAGCATCCCTATCGTCCTTCTTTGATTGAGTATACGAAACTATTGCTTCAGGAGAAGGGTGCTAATAATGTGAACCTGATTAACCAGGCGAAAAATCTGTTCGAGTTGCTGTGGAATGCGGAACACGACCCGACAAAAATAGACGATCGCAGCCTATACGAACATTATGACTTGCGGCACCGGGATCCGCTGGAATATTTTGAAAGGGGACAAATCTTTACCTCCTTCGAGTCAGACGATCCGGGACCGAGTTACCTGCATGTAGGGATGGGAGAGATAGGCAAGCATTTGGCATGTTTTTCGGGAGATTACGGTCACTGGGACGGGGTGTTGCATAATTGCGTGGAGGATGCCGCAAGGGTCGCAGAGTACGATCGGGAGCATTTAGGGTTACTATTAGGAGGGAATGCCTTGGATCTGTATGGCTATCGGTTGCGCAATTCCCTGCCGGTGTTAGCAGAGGCAACAAGCCGTTCCTAGTCGTTCGTAGTAAACACTTTAGTGTTTATCAAGGTTCGTAGTAAACACTTTAGTGTTTATCAAGGTTCGTAGTTCGTAGGTTGGGTTTCGTGCCCCAACCCAAGGGTCGGCCTATCTCCTGGGCACGACAAATCGTCACATATAAAGTGCGGAATGTCGGTACAGGGTTATACAGAGTTCAGAGGGCGATTATCCTTCAAGAACTCAATTCGTCCAACAGTAGAACTGTCAGTCCTGGCAAAGAAGAAGGCAAACGCACATCATTAGTCAGAAAGAAAGCAGCGCCTCCCCGGATAGCAGTAGCAAGTTGAATAGCATCCAAAGATTGGATATTATGAATTGCCCGTAATTGGGCAGCAGTTTCAGCAATATCTGGAGAAACTTCTATCATAGTCAAACCTTCCTGATTGAAAAGGATATCGCGATATTGTTGAGCAAGCATTGTATCTCCGCGTCGCAGAGGTTGAACTAGCGCTTCCAGAAGTGTTACCGCAGATGTTCCTACTGTAAATTCTCCGCGACCAAGTGCCTCAAAGAAAGGGTCAACCATTTGCAAGTAAGTCTGATTTTCCTCGACAAAGTAAATCAGGGGCGCAGTATCCAATCCGACAATTTGTCCCTGGAGTTGGTTTATCCATTGCATTTTCCACGCTCCTGGTTAACATATTCTTGAGCATCAATGCCTTCCCAAACTTCTTTACCCAATCCTCGTAACTCTAAGATGCTGCGTTTGGGTTTCGCCATAACTCGGTGACGAACCACTGACAACACTTCGTCTATCAGTCGCAATTGTTCCTCAGGGGTGAGGCTGAGAACTTGATTTTTGATCTCGTTATAATTAGCCATAGATCTCTCCATGTCATCTCTTATCGATTATATCACATTTACAGCTATGATTTCGCTCAATTCGGAGTGGGTTTAATTATCCATTACATTTTCCACGCTCCTGGTTAACATATTCTTGAGCATCAATGCCTGACCATACTTCTTTACCCAATCCTTCCAATTCGAGAATGCTGCGTTTGGGTTTCGCCGTAACCCAGTGACGGACAACTGACAGTACTTCGTCTATCAGTCGCAATTGTTCTTCAGGGGTGAGGCTGAGAACTTGATTTTTGATCTCGTTATAATTAGCCATAGACTTCTACCTGTCCTCTTTATCTAGATTATCACATTTACGGCTATGATTTCGCTCAATTCGGAGTATTTTAGTTATTCATTGCATTTTCCACGATCCTGGTTAACATATTCTTGATCGCGACCATACTTCTTTTCCCAATCCTTCAAATTATAGGCGCGAAAACGCCTGGTAAGCACTAAAGTGCTTACTACGAACCCGGAAGCACTAAAGTGCTTACTACGAACTTTTAAACAGTGACAGAGAACTGGCGGAAGCGGAGGATAACTCCCAATGTTACCTGTTTCATCAACCAATATAATCCTGCAATTACTACAACAGTAATTGCGATCACCAGCAGAGGCAATTTGCCTACCACATCCTCTAATACTGCTGCGGTTACCTATTGAATCTACTTTTACTTAACAGATTTTTTAGATAATTGTGTTCCACCATAAATTGACAAGAGCGCTCGTAGCGA
>JACOMV010000297.1 GCA_014324065.1 Hormoscilla sp. SP12CHS1
GCGCTAGGATTTGAATTGAAAATAATTCTCTTTATCATCGCTTTTTGTATTCAATTTTTATAGGTCGCAACTTAAGTTACATAGTCAAATTTATCGGACATCTGCTTGACAAGCTGCACCGCGATCGCGGTTTTGCCGATACCAGTCATGCCCAGAACGGCCACCAGGCGACAGCGTTCCTGTAAGATCCATTGTTTGAGGAGCGATTTTTCGCGACACGTAGCCCTACCTGGCTATCAACTACTTTTGACCACACCCATTATGGGCTGTTCTGGCAGTCTGGCATCACAGATAATAATCCCATTACTGCTGGCCGCGTTCGCCCTATCTGTGAGTCTCAATCTCTCTTCGGTCTCCTTGCGCACCGTGAGGCAAAAATCGGTGATATCGAAAACCATGCCCAATCGCGTGCATCTTGCCTTCTGAGCCGATAATTACCCCGACACTGAGGTTCACCCAGATAATTTTTCCCTGCCGATCGATATAGCGCTTTTCTATTTTATAGCTGCTGATTTTTCCCTCTATATGGCCATGAGCGAATCGGCAAATATGTAGCGGAATCTCTCTTCCCTCTCTCCTAAGGCTGATTCTGTCTGCTGGCGTTCTGTAATCTCCCGGGCGATCGCGCAGTTGTAGGCATTGCCATTGAATTCCAGATAATTGAGCTGGAGGCCCATAGTGGCCCGCTTATTGCCCCGATTTTTCCGGAACGGTAGGAGGTCGAGCAGGCTGAAACCCGCTTCCATGCTTGAGCCATTATCCAAAGAACTTCGCACTGTCCAGGTAGTACGATATAGGCTTTAAAATAACTACGAACTACGAAGGTCGAACTACGAATCGAACCCGAGAATTTCTACTTTCATCTCATAGTGAGATGCGCTCGTTGAGACAGTACGCGACCTGTAGTCATTTTCCTTTCATCGAGTTGTATTGGGAAGCTAGCGTTCCATCGTCACCCCGCGAGGAACTCTTGTCGGTCATCTGGCTATCGGTTTGGGCGCGTGCGTCAGGCTTAAGATCGATGGGAATGGATATTTCTGCTGTCTGGGAGGCAATTTTTTCCACCTTGCCCATCACTTGCATACCCTCGAGGACTGCATTCTTCACCGCTGGTTCGGTTTCCCGTGTCAGCATCAAAGCCAAACAGTCAGCGATAATACGTCGGTCTCGTTCCCACCGAGTAGTAGTAAACTCACGGGTCAGTTGTCGCACCGCTATCAGACGCCGCAGGGGGTGAATGTCAGTCAGCTGTTCGATCGACCGATCCAAGTCCGCTGTGGGGCGGGGGCCGGGGAGGGATTGCCCCACTAGGAGGATGATAATAGCCAGAGTGCCCAATCCTTGCAGAATCGCACCAGCAGCAATCCAAGGACTATCTGAATCTATCCAGACAGCGCAGGCCATGTATGTTCCCAATGTGGCCAACCCACCGCTGCCAACTGCTACAGCCAGATGTCGGTTAGCACCAGTAAACAGCTTGCCTAAATCTGACCAGCGCTTTTGCCAGTCTCCCTGTTGCAGGAAGTAGACTAGCAACATGATGGCGATACCTACGGTGGTGGCTAACAGCAGCTGACCATTCCACCACAGCATAGCCACCACTACCGTTACCAGTCCCAGCCATTTTCCTAGCTTTTTATATCGGCGCGAACGCTGCGCGAAAAATCGACTGCGCCATTGAGCAGCACTTTGGAATGGTGAGAACCCGATCGTCTGGTTGTAAATACGCAAAAGCTGGCGACAGTACAGACGCCACCTCGATCTTGCCTGTGCCACTTGTTTTTACCTACCCATATAGGGAATTATTTTAGACTAAAATCGAGATCCTGGGATGGCGGCGCCGCGTCTCCTGGGTAGTGCTCCTAGCGATCCCAGGAGACACGGCAAGGATGTAGCGCTCTTATCGTCGCAAGGTGCGGCACTGCGTATCAGATAGACTTTCATTCATCTGAGATCTACCCCATAAGGTATGGTCAGAGGCTAACTACACCAGTCGTAAGCCTTTTCTGTCGGACCGGGAGCCGTGATATCTATTCAGTAAGACGGATTTTTCGACTGTTGACTGCTTGGCAATTATCGAATGAGAGAGTCACACCTGAATGGCACTGACTTAAGCATCATTTGAGTAAGTGCTTTCAACTCTTGACGCCGTTGCCTCCGCCGCGATATCTCTGCTCCTTCGCGATATCTCTGCGATATCGAACGGCGAAAACCATCGATGGCGAACGAGGAACGTTTTCTGGCTCCGCATACCTGACCTGTTGAATGTCTGATTCTGGCAGCACCTGTCGGAATGGTAAAGCGATTGCGAAGAGGCCAATTGACACTTGAGAAGATCAGCCCTGGCTTAGTTTTGCCATAGTAAAATGTTCTCCAAAGTCAGAGTGCTAGCCGTGCCATGATAATTAAACAACGGATCCCTCGGTCGCTTTTTTCCACCCGACAGTCGTCAGTGCCATTCATCATAGAACTTGTTTCATACTACCTGACAGCGATTGCATTTTTACAACACTGATATTCATCGGGGGCCAGCGTTAAGCTTTCCCGACCACTGGCGTTATGCGGGGTGAGGCCATGCCCGTTCCCAGGCGGAACCAGGGAACGAGGCCAGTGCCTCCGATGAGCGGGCGATCGCGCACTAGGGTGCGGTCACAAGTAGTTGATAGTCGGGTACATCTGGTGATGCATGTAATCCAGCCCGCGCAGGAAGGTTGCCCTCGCAGCGGAGGGGGCGTTACCCGGGGAGCTGGCACCAGGCTGCAAACTCCGCCTGCGCGAAAAATCGCTCCGGACATTGCTTTGTCCGTGTAGCCGGGCCCCTCGTTCCCACGGCTCCGCCTGGGAACGGGTTCCGGCGGCGAGGCTGAGTCCCAACGGGTTTTGACCACACCCCGCGCACTACGTATAAGCAGTAGCTAGTTTTTTCTGTAACAAAGCAGATATTGAATCTACCTCGCTATACTTTTGCTCTTGCTTCAACCAGAACGCTGGCTTATCATCAGCAGCGCGGACAAAAACAGCTAATCTACCACAGTTGGGACATTCGTAAATTTGAGGAAATTCTGGATTTGCCGGATAAAGAAGCTGATATACTTGTTCTTCAAAATGTTCAAAGGATTTTGCATCCGCATAAGCCGTTAGCAGAGCCTCAATCAGTCTTTCGCGCTCTAATTCCCAAATTAGCTTAAATCCTTGTGGGTTGGGAACCACTGATAGACTGATGCTTTCACCGCACAAACAAGTAAGTCGAGGCATGATAATTTCTCCTAACTCGATACATCAATAATGATTTGACCTTCTTTAAGAATAAGAATTATCTTGATATTATGACCGGGTGTGGCAAAAATATTATCGATCATGCTTTGGGCTTCTTCTACTTTGATGCTGCCACTTTCCCCTATACCGAATTCTACTACGATAATCTCGGTTTGGCTGTTCTTTTCTAGGATATTTTGAGCGAGACTTCTGGTACGCTTAGTTTGAGGCTGCATCAAATCGGCAGATGTTTGACTGCCGTAGGGATGGATAAAACGATAGTCGCCACTTCTTGCACCTGGGATTTCCGCTGCGCCCGAGACGGAGATCGCTCCGGGAAGTTCGCCAGCTTCTGCTTTGTCATGTAAAAATTCACCGATTCTAATCTCATTAGGGGTGGCTCTTGGGTTATTATTGATGTATTGCATTCTCCTATTGTTGAATCATCAATTCGTACATGATTGCATTTTGTCACTCTACCATTTGGATAGGTACAGAAAGGGCGAGGGCTCATTTCAATTTTGTCATAAAGCCCGCGCAGGCGGGCGAAGGTTTGTGTAGCCCCACCCTTGAGGGTGAGGGCGATTATCGCCTATTACACCTATTTTTCAGCAACACCGTCATCTGCTTCCGATTTTTCGGGCCGTCTGCGGACCGTAGAGATCGGAATATTTTTTGGTTCTTCTTCCTCTTGCATCGTTTTCCGACCTGACTGGACATAATATTTGTACTGTTCCAGCAGAATCTTTGACAAATCAGACGATGACATTTCTTTTCCTTGTAATTTAGCTTTCATATACCTTTTGAGCGCCTCTATATAAGCTAAACCCAGAGCCAATGTCAATGCCGATGCTGTGGCCCCAGAGATTACTCCACCTGCTACTGTACCTACCCCCGGTATCATTTTTAGCAAATTGGATACAATTGCTCGACCAAGTAAGGACGCACTTCCTACTCCCGCAATACTGGATATCATTGTGCCAATAAACCCGGCGTCAAAGGGTAATCCAAAGATTGTGGTAATATGTGTCAGCATCACAACCTGTTCCGTAGCTAAAATTGGCGCATCGGAAAAGGGAATGGGCGTAGCGCCAGTCGCCGCTGCTGCTGTGGCATAACTGGTGACATAATTGAATGCTCTGCGGGCTTTGATGTTAATGTCCTTGGTGGCATTAATAAATGCTTTTTGTGCTACTTCCGGAAGCAGATCTAAGGTCGTCTGCACTATCTGGTCTAGACCATACTCTTTGATAATATGTTCGTCATCAATTTCTTTTGGTCTTGCCAAAACTGGAATGATTTGACGGACTGGCAGATTTTGCCTTTCTAACCAAGCCGTGAATTCACTCCGCTTGCGGGTTAGGGTCTGGGTGAGAATCAGAATAATTGGTACTTCCAGGTCCAGAGATTTCAGCCACTCTTTCTCTATCTCTTCCAGCCTGTTGGCATTATGATTAATGCAGTACCAGACTACATGAATGTGTTCCTTGACATTTTCCCGCTTTTTGATCTTAATCAGTTCTCCGACGTCTTTTGTCACCCTCTTCAACTGAAGCGTTTCCAGTTCCAGTCCTGGAGTATCATAAACTCTGAGTGGGAAGTCTTTTTTCAGGTAGCCTTCTCCCGTTTCTGCCAGAGGTTCTCTAAACACCGCATTGATCAACGTGCTTTTTCCTACACCGGTTTTGCCGATAATCAGAATGTTGCACTGTCCTATTTCTGCTTGGGCTTTTTGATATGACTCCATAATTGTTTCGATCAGATCGTCATAGGTTTCCATTTCTCTTGGCTCTTTCCTGGTAAGGTCGATCGGACAAATATACATCTTTTCTCACCATAGCACTCTCCCACCCGATCGGGTCAAATCTTAATAGTTCTTAATATCTGCTCTCAGATGGCCCCAGCAGACAGCAGTCGCGGGCTTGGGGAGAAGTTAAACGGACAGTTGACAATCAGGATAGCATCTGCTAGGATAGTTATCAACCCAGCGCTAAGGCATGATTTTTAACCATGAATATAGCTAAAGTCTTAAGAGAGGGCAACAGACAAACAATAATCATCCCGTCAGAATTTAGTTTTCCCGGAGATGAGGTGTATATCAAAAAAGTAGGTGATGTTGTCGTTCTAATTCCTCGGGAAAAATTTTGGGAATCTTGGTGGGAGGGTTTAAGTCTTTTCACGGAAGACTTTATGGATAACCGAGAGCAGCCACCGCTAGAAATAAGAGAGTGCGATTCGTTCAGGCAATAGCTTAGAACCAGTGAAAGCTTGGTTGGTTTCATTAGCCAATAACTTTGGTACT
>JACOMV010000298.1 GCA_014324065.1 Hormoscilla sp. SP12CHS1
CTGCTGGCATTCATCTGATCGTTGCTACCCAACGCCCTGAAGCTAAAGTTGTTACCCCGATCGTCCGTTCTAACTTACCGGGGCGAGTGGCACTCCGCACCGCTAGCGAAGCAGATTCAGTTATTATATTAGGTGGCAAGCAAACAGCAGCAGCATACCTGTTGGGGAAAGGCGATCTACTTTATCAAGTCGGTTCTCAGTTGCAGAGATTGCAGAGTTTGTTGACTCAAACTGTTGATTTATCTTTTGAGAGTTGAAAACCGCCCGCTGGCTGTATGGCCATTTTCGGAGCGAGGACCGTTCCCTCCACCGATACGAAGTGCGCTTCGCGCTGGCACAGCGATCGTTCATAATCCATAGAGGGAAAGCGAGCCACTATCCATAACCGAATACTACTTTTGTAATATGCGGTGAAACTTATAGCTGATTCATAAAGAAAATATATAAAGGCTATCTGGGTTAGCCTTGACGAAGTATTCTGTACTAGATTCCATTGAAAGGAAGTGTTCTACACTATACATTTTAATGGTTCCACCACTGTCTCCGGGAAATAGCCAATCCCCCCCTTTGTGGGAATAGCGCGCACCGACAGGCCACCGGTCCCGGTCCTGCTCGATCCCGGGGGAACGGGGTTTCAGGCGCTAAAATTACTACAAGTGACCCACTACCAAGAACGCAAGCCAATGGGGTATAACCGGTTGGTTGTCTGGATGTCCGGGAGGCGATCGAACGAACGACAATTGTTTGGGAGGATACACAAGTTATGTTAACGGTTTCACCGGTCAAGTCGCCGGAATTATCAGCAAAATCAATTTCCAACTATCAGCAATTACTGGATGAAAATCACTTTATTTATGTGGAAACTGAAGAGCCCAAATTTGACTGGATCGAATTTTCTAAATTGGTCACAGATGAGGAGTTAATGTTGCAATATGGTCAGGAGCTATTCCATGTAAAATATGAACCAGAATTTATAAAATTGTCCGATGCCAGAGGTGAAAGGCGTTTGCTTCCTCATACCGAAGCCAGCGATTATCAAACCCCACCGAAATATCTAGCGCTTTGGTGCAAAAAGCCTTCTGCTTGTGGTGGTGGGATGACTACTTTGGCTTATGTGGAAGGATTCCTGAAGACTCTTACGGAAGCAGAAAAGAAAAAACTCATGGAGACTCGACATCATTTTGGTGCCACGAGGGGAATCCATGCCAACCGCACCCAGGGAGCAATTCATCCCATCCTCTCATTTGAAGGTAACAAGCCTGTTTTCCGGTTTTCTTGTAATTATATTAAATACGGTGACTACAGCCCAGATCCAGAGGATTTAAAGCCCTATACTCCCGAGCCGTTTTTGGTAGAAATTGCCGATCGATTTCTAGAGTATTACGAGGAAAAGCACATGGCTATTCGGATGGAACAATATTCATGTTTGCTTTGGGATAACAAATGTATGGCACATGCAAGGACCACCTATAGCGATCCAACTCGAGAACTAGAACGCATCTTCTTAGGCTAACTTTTAGCTGACTTTTGAAGGTGGTTGGGGGGTAGACGTCCCCCATTGACTAACTTTCACGGTGCAAATCCGTTCGCTATAGCAGAGGCTTCAGTAGGCTTGCGGAAAGCATCCCAGAGAAAACTAATGAGGATAATAATTTAATGAGAACCTTCAATGAATTGGAATCCAATGTGCGAAGTTATAGCCGTTTATTTCCCACGGTATTTAAGAAAGCACAAGGAGCAATTTTAGAAGATAGAGAAGGTATTAAATACATTGACTTTTTGAGTGGAGTGGGTACGCTAAATTACGGACATAACAATCCACAAATAAAAGAACGACTGCTACGTTATCTGGAATCCGACGGTATTGTCCACGGTCTAGATTTAGCAACCGTGGCGAAAGAGGAGTTTCTCGAAGCCTTTGCAGCCATTATTCTCAAACCCAGGCAATTGAATTACAAAGTTCAGTTTCCAGGACCTACAGGAACCAATGCTGTGGAGGCAGCCCTGAAACTGGCTCGCAAGATAACAGGACGGGAAACAGTCATTGCCTTTTCTAATGGCTATCATGGGGTAACTCTGGGTTCCTTAGCAACAACTGCTAAGGCTTCCCAGCGAGAAGCTGCCGGAATCCCTACCACAGGCGTAACCTTTATACCCTATGATGGGTATTTTGGTGCAGATATTGATACTACAGAATACCTAGACAAAGTCCTTTCGGACGTAGGCAGTGGCGTAGCGCTTCCAGCAGCGGTGATTGTAGAAACGATTCAGGGAGCAGGTGGGGTCAATGTGGCCAGCTTTGAGTGGTTGCGATCGCTCGAAAAAGTATGTCGTAAACATGAGGTCCTATTACTTGTGGACGACATTCAAGTGGGATGTGGACGGACGGGTTCCTTTTTCAGCTTTGAAGAAGTAGGTATTTCCCCTGACATTATTACCATCTCCAAATCCTTGAGCGGTTTCGGTCTTCCTTTCTCATTGGTACTGATGAAACCAGAATTAGACCAGTGGAAACCAGGTCAACACAGTGGCACCTTCAGAGGACCTAATCTCGCCTTTGTGACCGCCAAAGCAGCCTTGGAAATATATTGGCAGGACGACAGTTTGTCAGCCTCCGTCAAGCAAAAAGGAACCAGAATGCAGTTACGATTGGAGCAGATAGCAAAAAATCACTGGGAAGCCAGTTTTTCTGTGAGAGGAAGGGGTATGATTCAGGGGTTAGACTGCAAAGATGGGAACCTCGCGAATAAAATCATACGGACAGCATTTGGGAATGGGCTAATCATGGAAACGGCTGGCTCACAGGGGCAGGTGATTCGATGTCTCCCGCCTTTAACAGTTTCCGAAGAAGCATTAGAGAAGGGGCTAAACCTCTTGGAAAAAAGTCTCAAGGAAGTCATCCAGGAGACAGGAGCTAAAAAAATAATTGAGATAGGAGCATCTGTTTAATTGCTTATGAGTGCTGTTTTGGAAAATTCTCAAGAAGTCCTAATTAGGATAGAAAAAATTGAAAACATCTGTGGACGAGATATAGGTAATGGTATAGAGCCGCTTGTGCAGGCTGCCAAGGGGGGGCTGCTAGGTGCAGCTCGCTCCATCGCGGAACATCCATCACCCCACGTGGCCATTATGACAGGCTTCTTTGTTCCCCGTGGCAATCCTCCGGCGGCGGAAACTGATGGCCCCATAGGTTGCGCTCACCTAGCAGCGGGACTTCAAAGAGTTGGAGTACCTGTACGTCTAGTTACCGATAATCTATGTCTTAATGCTGTCAAGATTGCTGCCCAAGCAGCAGGAATATCCGATCGAGTTCCTTTTGATGTCGTTCCTGTAGAGGCTGCTAGTGTAGAAGATCCTTCTATTTCTTCTATTGTCAACTCATGGCAAAGTAGCGAAACACCAGTTTCTCATGTTATTGCAATTGAAAGAGCTGGCCCGAGTTACGATGGGATTGTCCGAAATATGATAGGGAATGATATCACCTCTCATACAGCCCCTTTGCATCTCCTATTTACCCTCAGTGAAATCATCTCCATCGGCATTGGTGATGCTGGCAATGAACTCGGGATGGGAACACTTCCTTTAGAACTCATTGCCAAAAGCATTAGTACGGGAGAACAAATCGCCTGCAATATTCCTTGCAATCACCTCATCGTTTGTGGGGTATCAAATTGGGCAGCAGTCGGGTTACTCACTGCTGTTGCTTTACTTCGACCTGACTGGCAATCTAAGTTAACTGAGGGATTAACGTTAGAGATCGATAAAGAGATTTTGACTAAGCTGGTTTATGAGGGACCAGCAGTAGATGGAGATACAGGAGTTCAAGCCCTGGAAGTTGACACTTTGCCCTGGGAATATCATGGCAAAGTGTTGACAGAAATTTTAGAAGCAGCCAGTTTTACAAACTCAGTTTGAGAGAGCCACCTGCTTGACTGACAAAAGTCTCGGAAGTGTTTAAAATTGCGCTGGTTGGGTGTCATGCTTCAACCCAACCTACATCAAAAATATTTGTCAGTCAATCTGGAGAGCGGCACTGATGCTTTTATCTAAAATATCTAGCCCTTGGGTCAAAGTGTCAACATCAATCGTGAGTGTAGACTGGAGATTAATCACTTCTTTGTCCACTCCCATGGGTTCAAAGATCAAACCCCGTTTGAAAGCCTCATGATTCACCTTTTTAGCCAACCCCGGTTGTTGGCAGGCGATTCCTTGAATCAAACCCAGTCCTCGATGTTCGCCGCCGATTTCTGGATAATGAGAGATCGTGTCTTGGAGTCGCTTCTTCATCACCTCACCTTTGTCAGCTATTTCCTGGGAAAAAGCATCCGTCTCCCAGTACTCGTCGAGAGCAGCAGTGGCGGTTACAAAGGCGAGATTATTGCCTCGGAATGTACCACTGTGTTCCCCTGGTTTCCAGCAGTCTAAGTCTGGTCGAATCAGCACTACAGCCATCGGGTTTCCATAGGCGCTTAAAGATTTAGCCAGACAAACGAGATCGGGTTTTAACCCCGCCCGCTCAAAGCTAAAGAAAGGCCCAGTTCGACCGCATCCTACTTTGATATCATCGACAATTAGCAAAATTTCTCGCTCTCGAGCGATCCGATCCAGACGCTGGAGCCAAGCAACACTCGCAACATTAATTCCACCCTCAGATTGAACAGTTTCTAAAATCAATGCTGCGGGTTTTTCCTGATTCAGACTTAAATCATCTAGCAGTTTTTCCAAGTCATCAAGACTATTATCTTTTGTGCCATTTTTCTCCTCGAACGGAACCGTTAAGGTGTTACCCAGGGTAATTCCAGCAGCCTTTTGATAGACTGGATTGGGGGTAACAGCGAGCGCTCCTAAAGTATGACCGTGGTAGCCTTTAGTGAAACAGATCACTGTTTTTCGACCCGTAACTTTACGGGCAAGCTTCAAAGCAGCTTCGGCAGAGTTAGTTCCCGTTGGACCGGTAAACATCACCTTATAGTCGAGTCCTCGCGGTTTTAATATAACTTCCTCGAAACGCTCGAGGAACTGCTGCTTGGCAGAGGTGAACATATCGAGGCTGTGAGTGATGGCATCTGACTCAATGTATTCGAGGAGACGCTTTTTGAGTTTGGGGTTATTATGTCCGTAGTTGAGGGCACCGGCACCTGCCAAGAAGTCTATGTAGGTGCGCCCATTCTCATCAATCAAGTTATCTCCCACTGCCTTAGTAAAGACTGTGGGAAATAATCGACAGTAGCTTCGGACTTCGGACTCCAGCCTAGTGAAAATGCTCATGTTCTCAACCTTTCCTTTTGTTAGTGTCTTCAAATTATAAATGGAAGCGTACCCCCCACCGCAACACTGTCCCCGAGTTGCTCGGATAGTGCATCAATAAAGCGAAGGGAAGTTTGTACTACCCCGAGGATCGTACTTAACGAGGTCCAGAAACCAGTATATTAACCTAAGTTGCTACCTATAAAACCTCAAAACCAAAATTAGCCCAAATTGGCCAAAATTGCCTTGTGATTTACCCCAATTTTGCGGAGAAATTTACCAAAAATGGCTGTCTGGGACGTAGAAATTTTTATAGGTCGCAACTTGAGTTATATTATATCCCGCATTCGGCAGGGAGCTTTATAATCTAAAAAAAAATTGAGATTAGAGAGCTTGAAACCCTTCTGTAGCAAGGCATTGCTTGGATATGGGCCCAAATACTCGCATAACTGGAAAAATTTTCCAAAGTATTGTTAGGATGAATAGCAGAAATTAAATCAGCAGAGGAAACCATGAAACAAAGTAGCTTTACGGAAGCTGACACCGAGGCATTGTTCGACGATCGCGAACGAGACAAACGTTTTCGCAGTTTCTGGGATCCAGAAGGCAGTCTCCACTGGGGCTATTTCGAGAACTTAGCCGAGGCGAGGGCGTCCGACTTTGTCCCAGCCTGCAAGCGCTGGGATGAATATATGCTCGAACACAGCGGTATTACTGCGGAATCCCGGGTGCTAGAAGTAGCCTGTGGCAATGGCAACGCTGCTATCTGGCTAGCTCAGCAGACAGGATGCGAGGTGGTAGGAGTAGATCTCAGTGGCAATTATATCGAGAATGCTCTCCGGAAGGCTAGTAATTTCCCGTCTCTGCGGGTGAGCTTCCACAAGGAATCAGCCACTAATCTACCTTTCGAGAATGGCGCCTTTACCCATGCTTGGAGTCAAGGCGCTCTTTACCATATCCACGAGCTGGAAAAGGCTCTGGCGGAGGTTCATCGCGTCCTAGGAGAAGGAGGCATCTTCCTGTTTGATGACTTGGTAACACCAGTAGAGGAAGTCAGCGAGACCACCCGCAAGTACGTCTACGAGCGACTGCTGTTTGAACCGACATTTAGTCCTGAAGTATACGCAGAAAAGCTGCGATCGCTAGGATTTACAGTGTTGCAGCTAAAGGATTTGAGCGAACACCTGAAAAAGAGCTACGAACTGGTGTCCGAGCTGGCTCGGGATCGCTATCCGGATTTGAGCTTGGCCTTTGAGAAAACCCAGGAGGCGATCGCCGCTCGCGAACTAGGCTGGTGCTTCTACCTCTGTGAAAAGGTGAAAAGCTCAAAGGTTAGCGATCTCTTATCAGGTAAGCGGTAGTCTACTTAATTTCGGCTCTTCGGTACTTGGTTGGCAATTTTCCGGCTCGAAAATACCCGAAAGCCTTGCTCTGTAAGGATTTGGTGACTTGC
>JACOMV010000299.1 GCA_014324065.1 Hormoscilla sp. SP12CHS1
TTCTCAGGGCTAATGTAACCCTGGTAGCGATCCTCTTCTTGACATGTGTCAAGTAACTTTACGCTAAACGAATCGCACGGATCCGCTCCCACCTTGTCCCTGACGCGCAAATTGATTCGGCAAAATGTGGTGATATCCGCCTTGGATCTGGCGATCGAACATCTAAGGGACTTTAGCTGTGAAAGCGACGGCAACATCGTCACCTGTCGTAGTCTTGACTCTATGTGCCCAGAACCCTACGATGGTCGTTACGCCAAGTACAACGAATCGACTTGGGTGATTGAACAACATACAGAGCCCTGCATTGCAAAGCAATAATAATTTTAGCATCGTAGGTTGGGTGAGGGAGCGCGCGAAACCCAACGGCGTATGCACTCTTTTGCCCAGAAACCCGGTTTTTACAGAAAACCGGGTTTCTTAATTCCTGCCTGGTCCCCGATTGTAGTAGACTTGATTTTCATCCGATCGAATATTTTGATAGTCCAGTGCTGATATCTGCCTCTGTTATTGCCTTAGAGTTAAAACTTGCCATCGTAGCAGTCTGGTTGGGTGTCCTGTTCCTGTTGACCGCGTGGCTGCATCGCGACCGCCAGACCGATGCCGAAGTCGTCCGCAAGGTGCTTCACATTGGTTCGGGTAATGTGATTTTGCTAGCCTGGTGGCTGGCCATACCTGCTTGGATCGGGATTTCGGCCTCGATCGTATTTAGTGCAATTACCGTCACCTCCTACTTCGTGCCAATTTTACCAGGTATCAACAGTGTGGGACGGCAAAGTTGGGGGACATTTTTCTATGCTGTCAGCATCGGATTGCTAGTTGCGGCATTTTGGCCCTTGCAACAACCCCAGTATGCCGCCTTGGGAGTCTTGATAATGACCTGGGGAGATGGTTTAGCTGCCCCGATCGGTCAGCGATATGGGCGTCATCAATATTATATCTGGGGGGTACAAAAGAGTTGGGAAGGTTCTGGGACGATGTTCGGAGTCTGCTATCTTATCTGTAGCCTAATTTTCCTGGGAGTCTATGGCAATCTCTGGCAAACCTGGCTGCTGAGTTTGGTTGTGGCTGTGGTGGCTACGGGTTTGGAAGCTTTCTCTAAATTCGGTATTGATAATTTGACCGTGCCCTTGGGGAGTGCCGCCGTGGCTTTTGCCTTGATGCAGATGGCGCTATAATGACAATTAAAATTATTATAGCGTTGTAGAGGCAGGTTGAATATTCATCCAATTTCTCTAATAAATAAACAAGTTTATGGTAGATTTTGCCCCTTTACGTATATGGGTACAGGGCTGCAATCGCCAAGGAGATGCAGGTATCGATCGGGAACATTCTGAACTGGTTCGGGAGCGGGAATGGTTGCACAACGGGGCACACAGAGAATTAAAGGCTCATCAAAGGACTTGTCAAAGAACTGGGTTGCTATTTCCCGAGCAAGTATTTCTGACATCAAAGAGGGAACGGCATTACCAATCTGTCTTTGGATTTCTGTTCGAGGAGCATTAATTTTGAAGTTCTTGGGAAAAGTCTGAATTGCGGCCATTTCCTGCCAGGAAAGTTTTCTGTTTTGCCAATGAAATGGGCCAATAGCCGAGCCAGGCTGAGCTTGGATAGTCCAGCTTGGTAGTCTTTTTGATAGTTTGAGTAAGAAACTCCAATACCTCGTCCTCCATCCAAATAAAGGCAAGCCACCCTTGCGATCGGTGTGCCAAAGGTAGTTCTCACCTTCTGGTATAGACGGCAGCAAATCAGCCCACTTTCCGCCCACCTTGAGTTTCTGGCTCTTGTCCTCTGGAATATCTCCGATCGCTTCCCATGCAGAAATATAAGGGCTAAACCCCATATTACTGAGGAAGGTAGTTTCTGCCTCTTCAATAGGAATGTGAGTTGGTTCAGGAAAACCAAAGCGTTTGCCATTTATCGAAGCAATCAGAAAAAAACGCACGCGCAGTTGTGGCACGCCATAATCAGCAACATTTAGAACCGCCCAAGCAGGAGTGTAATTAACACCACAACGACGGTTGATATCACTGATTCTTTCAATAATAAACTGAAACCCCTCTTCCTTGCCGTTATAGTTCAGCCCATGCACATTTTCTAACAGGAATACCTTGGGCAGTATATCCTCAACGAACCGGAAATAGTGAGAGAGTGTATTGGCACGTGGATCTTTCAGTCTGAGTGTATCTCCTTTGCTCCAATAGGCAGACTTTGAGAAGGGTTGACAGGGAGGACCGCCAAGAAGTACATCACAGGAACTCTTTTTGGTGCCAATTACTCTAGCGATTTCACTGCTGACAACTTCTTCTACGGGAGCATGAAGGACATTTTCTCTGTGATTGAGGCGTAATGTATTGACTGAATACTTGTCATAGTCATTTGAGAACTGGATCTTGAACCCAGCAGCTTCAAAACCGTAGTCAAGTCCACCACACCCTGAGAACAGACTTACGGCTTGAAAATCAGATTTCTGGGTCATAAACTACCTCCGTTTTCTTTCTGTTGATGGCACCGATGATATCTGAGAGACCATTTTTTGAGATCCGCTCAAAAATCTCTGACCAAGGCTTTGTCTCTTCGGCAATGGAAATATGCACGTTTACTTCTGCGCTTGCCCCAGTACCCCAGGCGCGAAGACCTATGCCAGGAGTCCGCTTTGGCTTCTTCTGGAGTATGCGGATCGACTTCATTGCGGAGATCAGATGAAACTCGGGATTGGCAAACTCATCCCGAATGCTATCCCAATGGCGAGTCGTCATTCCGTAGACAAACTTGTCTTCTGCATCTCTGATTCTTGTACCAGAGTAGTCATTTATGATTCTCCAGACGATAGCCTCATTGTCATCAAATAATGGAATCAGATGAGTGTTGATCGACTCTACAATAGTATAGTCGATAGCTACTACGTAAAGGAGGTTTGGTTCTTTTTCTATAGCATCATAGGCTTTATAGACGGGGATTGGAATGCAGTCATCAGGCTTCAAGCCAACGAGTTGCTCCGCATTGTAAAATCGCGTCCCCGCATTTTTTACATTGACGGGAAGACGTGATTTGCCTTCGGTAAGAGTGAAGTCAATCGGGGTGTGTCCTGACTCTCTATCGTCTTCATAGTCAACTGTACTACGTTGGCATAGCAAATTATCAAGTTTTTCGATAAAACGTTGCTCGGTGATTGCGGCTGGGAAGAGCTTTGTGATTGGGTTTTCCGCAGATCCAGTTTTGGTTCTTGGCTTAATTCTACACAGGAAACCATCTCGCAGAAGTGTGGGGACAATTTCCCGTGCTTTGGTGAGGGAAAAGCAGCCCCTCTCATACCGGTGACGTGCGACAGCTTCTTCTGAACGCTCTTGGTTTATTAACCACAGATAAGCCTTTGCAAGTCCAGTGCCTATCCATCGCGAATCTGGAAGGACGGCTTGTATGGCCTGCGCTGCTTCTGTTTCGGTATAGTTTATATTCGCCATTCGCAATTTTCCATAGCGTTACTGCAAATACAAATGCATGCATTATCGTTGCTCCCTTACTATCTTAATCCTTGTTGTCGCAAAAGTGCATTTGCCCAAGCTGCATCTGTTTGGGATAAGCGCGGCACTGGTTCTTGAGAGTAATCGATCTTCAAGTCGTAGCTACCAATGTCATATTCCAGTTAATAAATCTCGTAAGTCTATAACTGATTCGGGACTTCGGCACGCAATGGCAAGGGAAACGATGGAATTTTATTTTGGACGTTAAAGGCATATAAATCGGCTTTGGGACGCTGTTGACCGCGACTAACTAAAATCCGATAGTGACTTTTGATTCCCTTATTGACAATTGGCATATGTTTCCCCGATCGCAGTAAATCTATTTCCACAAAATTAGTTAAACTTCCTAAAATTTGCTCGCGTTTCATGAGATAAGCATCTCGTCCTTTTCCCATTCTTTTATTAACAGGAGATAATACTTCAATGCTAGTTACAACTTTCTTGGTTGCTACCTCCTTGATTTCTAAATACCCTTGCCGAACCGTTATCGGCATTGGTAGCGTTACTGTTATGGGTTCTGCTGTCGGTGCCGCCACCGCAACTACCGTGGGGTTTGAGGTACTAATTTTACCTGCTTTTGACAGCACCGATACATCGGGAATACCCACAAGCAAAGATTGTTCGTCGTTGCTTTCATACATTCTTACTTCTACCGAAACTACATATTTTGGACGCAGTTGAGGAGATAATAATTGCGCGATCGCAGTTATTAAAAAGTAGCGAAGCGTGGAATCCCGGCCATAAATCAGGATGTTCCAAATAGGGATCCATGCCTGGAAATGGAGATGGCATTAGTTTCCTCCTGATGGGTTTATTCTAGCAACTATTATATCTTACTACTAGATTCTCAGCTTGTCAACTTGGTAAATTCGGGCTATCTCCTCCACGAGCGCTACATAAATTTAGTCTTATACTTCCCTTTCTTCGTCGTCGAACCGAACATTCTCGTACAGATCCTTTAAGGATATTTCAAACTCAACTGATCCTAGAGATAAAACCGACTCTTCTGATTCTAGGTAACGAATTAACCAGTTATTATCATCATTTTTGATCTAATGTTCTACCTCAAACCTGTATTGGTCGATCGTGATATATTCTTGAAAAGAGGGAAGCGATCGATAGAATCTAAATTTATCTCCTCGATCGTAATTGCGAGTTGACTTGGATAGCACTTCCACAATAACGGCAGGATTGGTCACCGTATCTATGCGGTTATCGTGGTAGGCAATATCGCCACAGATAATTTGCACGTCCGGGTAAGTGTAGCGGCGATGGGCAGGGATCCAGAGGCGAACATCACCGATAAAAAAGCTGATTTTTTGGCCCAGCAGCGCGAACTTTAAGAACGCAACTAAATTGAGTGCAATGCGATTATGATTCGTAGTACCGCCAGTCATGGGTACAATTTTTCCGTTATGGTATTCGTGTTTGATTTCCGACTTCTCCTCCAAGGCAAAATATTCTTCTGGCGTGTAGGCGCGGGGCTTTGTTTGCACTAACATGGTTGACATCCTGGTTCCTATTGCATCTGACTTCTATGATAGACGAGTTTATTCCGAAGGAGGTACACTGAAATCTGTGAGGTGGCAGTGGAGGGGGATTTAGTAGTCAATATATTTATAAAATTATCAACAATTGTCTACCTTTGCTAGTGACGCGGGTTAAACGTGGGTTCGGAGTTCTCTGTAACGCTACCCTTCAACTAGCTAACGGAGTTAGGGATATTCACCAGGGACCGGTCGCTTCCCAGACAATTGTAGAGGGTGCATCTCACTTTTGTAATCTAGCCCCTGCGCAGCGGAAGGGGCCTGGAGCGTGGGCTTTGTTCGTGTAGCCGGGCCCTTTAGGGTTCGGGCGGCTAAGCAAATATGAGATGCACCCATTGTAGACGTTTGCCAGCTTCTATTCCTATTAAACTAAGCCAGAGAGTCACCCCTCCGACTCGTCTTCAAAGCCGGACGTGAGACTTTCACCTCATCCGGCTCCTC
>JACOMV010000300.1 GCA_014324065.1 Hormoscilla sp. SP12CHS1
TGATGGGAACAAATACGTTTAAGAACTGGTTTACTAAATGCTGTTATTGTACTAATTAAATAGCGAACAAGCTGTACAGTTCATTTGTATGCTTCACAAGGATTTGCCGACCGAGTCGGCAAAGGTGACAAACATTTTTATTCTGCCTGGGATAAGAGGGCCTGTATTCTGGGATGTGCTAGCAGCTTTTGCGCGTCGGCTAGCAGTTTTTCGCCCCAGAAATATTTTTCCTTGAGATATTTCAAATCACTCACGCCCTTATCCAACTTTAGTGCTTCTTCCGCTGTTGCTAAACCTCGATCGATATCACCCCGATCGTAAAGTGCAACTGCGAGCACCATTTTAATTCTTGGATTTTTTTTGTCAATTGCAACCGCTTTCTGCCACTGATTGATGGCTGCTTCTCTTTCTCCCATTTCGTATTTAATTAAACCAACGATAAAAAGCGCAGACCCATCTTTTTCATCTAGGGAGATAGCTTGGTTTAAGTTGGAAAGCGCTGCGGGATAATCTCCCTGTCTATGGTGGACAATACCACGAAGCAAGTATGCTTCGGCGAAGTTAGGGTTGAGTGCGATCGCCTGGTTTGCATCTGCTAGCGCACCTTGATTGTCTCCCAAACTTAAGCGGACCGAACTCCGGGTGCTGTAAGCTTCAGCCATATTAGGAGGGTTGAGTGCGATCGCCTGGTTTGCATCTGCTAGCGCACCTTGATTGTCTCCCAAACTCAGCAGAATTTGGCTCCGGCTGCTGTAAGCTGGAACCAATTTAGGATCGAGTTCTATCGCCTTGTTTGCATCTGCTAGCGCATCTTGATTGTCTCCCAAACTCAGCAGAATTTGGCTCCGGCTGCTGTAAGCTTGAGCCAATTTAGGATCGAGTTCTATCGCCTTGTTTGCATCTGCTAGCGCACCTTGATTGTCTCCCAAATTCTGCCTAATTTTGCTCCGGTCGTTGTAAGCTTGAGCCCAGTTAGGATCGAGTTCTATCGCCTTGTTTGCATCTGCTAGCGCACCTTGATTGTCTCCCAAACTCCGCCTAATTTGGCTCCGGCTGCTGTAAGCTTGAGCCCAGTTAGGATCGAGTTCTATCGCTTTGTTTGCATCTGCTAGCGCACCTTCAGCATCTCCCAAAATTATGCGAGTCAACGCACACAGATTTTAAAACAGGTATTTTATCCTGCTATCGAGAGGGCTTTCAATGGCTTCATTGCAGGCATCAAGCCCATCTTTGTAACGATTTAATTTTTTTAAAGCCACGATTCGCCAAAAATGAGCAGCAGAGTCCTTGCGATCTAAGGAGATCGCCTTTTCCAAGGATGCCAGGGCATCTTCGTATTGTTTCACTGAGGATAGCACTATACCTCGCCAACGCCATGCTGGTCCAAAATATTCCTTGCCTTGAATCGCTCTATCAAATGATTCAATAGCTTCTTGCTCTTCATTGTATGATAATGCTATTCCCCGTGCATACCAAACTTGATAGAGACTGGGCATCAGTTCAATGGCCCGGTCAAAAGCTGCGATCGCCTCTTCACCTCGGTCTATCCGCCACAATTGATTGCCATAATTCAGCCAATCAATAGCGTCATTGCTGTCCTTTGGTTTTGCTTCTGCGACTAACGTTTCCAGAATTGAATCTTTCTCTTGCTCAGTCAGTGACGGTGGTGACGATGTATCTATTTTCAACCACTCTGGAGCTATTCCCACCTTGGTCGCTAGATTCACAAAGCTGCGAACTGGGACACCCAGACTATAACCTAGATAAATGTTACGACGTGCATCCAAGTTAAATTCTCTCTCTGCTCTTCCATGAATCCCGACGACACGCCCACTGACATCTAATACTGGTCCACCGCTTACCTCTGGCTTGGCAATATTGGTATAAACTAGCCCGTAACCATAGGTCAAAGAATAACTATCCTTAGCCAGCCAAAGTCCCAATGTTTTATTGAAAAGAAGCCCAGCAGTGAACAAACGGCTGAATTGACCGTTATCTGACCCCGGCCACCCAGAAACGAAAACATACCTGTCTTGAGTTAAATTTGTGAAGCGCTCTCTTAAGTCATAGTTTCCCAGCCTTGCCACGCGATAATCTTTGTCGCTGTCGAACTGCACTACCGCCAAGTCTACCCCTACCAGCGTTCTCACATTTTCTTCATTATTTGTTACTGGATATCGCGCCCCATCCGGGGTAACGATCTCAAACTCATTTTTTCCCCGCACTACATGCTCATTGGTGAGAACTGTATAGGTGTTCCCCTGCTTGGCAATAATAAATCCCGACCCATTGCCCTTTTTACCTTGAATCAATACTGTAATCTGGCGGGCGATTTCATTCATCACATCAGCAATGGGAGACACAGTTGAGGGCATGGCATCTCCTGGCATTGCCTCTGGCGAGGCGTATTGGGGAACCAACTGAGCAAAGGTTTGAATGGGAATTCCCCAACTCAAGTGCTTCATTGCCGCCCGCATTGCCTCACTCGGTGGAGTGCCATCTTCATATCTATAAGGATCGCCCCAGAGGGGATAGGCATGGATGCCATTGACGCCGATGACCTTTCCTTCACTATTGAGAATCGGTCCGCCACTCATGCCCTTTTTGATATTATTGCTGTACCCAATCTGGTAGACCTTGAGTTCTATAACTGACACCAGTTAATTCTTCAATTACCTCATCAGGATCGTCGGAACTCCTGATAGTGAATAGCATCTTGCGGCAAGGCCCGCCATATGCTTCGGTAGCGCAGATTACATTGTAACCGTGCAGCTGGCCGCTAGTTATGTATTTCAAGACACCTTGAGATTCGGCTTCCTGAAATCTCGGGGAAACTTGCCGACAGCGGATTTCGCGGGTATATTCTCCACCCCACTCTCGTTCCCAACGAATTACCGGTATCCGATCGCCATTTGGAATTTGAGCGAAGGTTGTGAAGACCCCATCGGCACTTTCTGCGCAAAAGTACCGATTGCTTTGAGCCGCGCGATCGCGGCTAAGATGGACGCAAATGGTTTAAGTTTCATGGGTTAGCCTCCTGGTTCTGAGCATCCGAAGGTATAGTTGGGCGATCTTAGAGATTATTATACATCGATAATTCTGCCCTACGATGCAAATTATAGCGGGACTTAAACAAAAACTTCTAACTAAAGCAGCTCAATCCCATGTATAATGGGCATTATACGTCAACGAGCACGGTTTTATGATATTATGCAAATATACGGAGTTTGGCGATTGCTTCTTTTAGGTAAACATACTGTCGATAGAAGTTTATTTGCTACATTTTTTTGCCTTTACTTAATGGACAGACAAAATGAAAGAAACAACTGCTCAGGCCATGCCACCTTGTTTTGACAGATGGTGTCGTCGCGAAAGACGATTTATTCGCTCCGCCTCTTGTCGGTTTGTGCGCTGGTCAGGTAATAATGTTGATGTATTTGCCGCTCACAAAGCGAGTTTTGTCCCATTAGCAAGGTGCTGGCAATTTCAAAGGTCAGTTGTTTGAGTTCCCCAAACCAGGTAAAGCTACCCATACTTTCCCATTTTTCCAGATAGCTGAGGGTAATGTCTTCCATTGTAGTCAGGTAATTTGCTAAAGCTGGACCGTGAAAAGCGGGCATTAGCAGCTTCCGGTGTCTCCCCTTTTGTGCGACTACGATGTCTCCCCTTTTGTGCGACTAGCGCTCCCGGGAGACATCGAGATCCCAGGAGACACCAGGTAGACCAAAGCTGCCTGGAGGTAAAGGTTTTTCTCTTTTTGTCATATTGCGAGTGCTATTCGTGCAATTTGACAGCGGTTCTGATAATCTGTCCTGCTAACATGGCCGCTCCGAAACCATTATCTATATTAACCACGCCAATGCCAGCAGCGCAAGAATTGAGCATTGCCAACAGGGCAGCTAAACCGTTAAAACTGGCACCGTAACCTACACTGGTAGGCACGGCAATCACGGGACAATCTGCCAAACCCCCGACTACACTGGGCAAGGCCCCTTCCATTCCTGCTGCTACGATTAACACATTAGCAGCATCAATAACTTGGCGGTTACTCAACAGGCGATGGATGCCAGAAACCCCCACATCCCAGAGGCGGTGCACTTGAAAACCGCCCAGTTCCGCTGTTACTGCTGCTTCTTCTGCTACGGGTAAATCTGCTGTTCCTGCTGATAATATCCCTATTTTACCCGGATGCTGCACTTGAGGCGTCCCGAGAGCACATATTCTGGCAGTCTGGTAATAGCGTAAGTCAGGTACTTTTGATTGTACTTCAGCATAGACATCTGGTTCGATCCGCGTTGCCATCACTACAGCCGTGCGATTTTTCGGACCGGACGCGGGCCGATCGCGCATCACCTTGATAATCTCAGCAATTTGTGCTGGAGTTTTCCCCAGTCCCCAGATTACTTCTGGAAAACCCGTTCTCAAACTGCGATGATGGTCGATGCGGGCAAAATCTCCCACCGGTTCAAAGTCAAAATGCTTGAGCCGATCTAAAGCGTCACCTGGGGTTACTTGACCAGCTGCGACTGATTCTAACAGAGTTCGTAAGGCTTCCGGTTGAGTCACGAGATTGTTAATGGTTAATGGTTAATAGAAATACTCACTTCGCTATCAGACCGCCCGGGGTTCACCGGGGGTTTTAACCCCCGGCAACCCCCGTCATAATGCGGTAGCTAGTTCATGTAGGGTGGCCAAGGCCACCTTACTGTAGTATGGGATTAGCGGGCGATCGGGTACTGCCATCCGATCCACCTCAAACAGCTTTTCAGGTAAAATGATAGCACAGTGGTTTGACTCCAAACTGCATACAACTTACATTTTTCACCAGAATTCCTGATAGAGGTCAATTGTCATGAACCAACAGACTATCTGGATTATGTAATTTTACTTAACCGGTCTTCAGACAACGAATCCTAAACTTTCAAAAAACTCTTTCAATACGGAATAAATTTAACCAATATCTGAAAGCCAATCTTCTTTCACAATCCTCACAAATGGCACTCACATTTCTGTAGATATAGTAGCTATTTTAAATAACTGTTTCTCCTCATCTTCTTCTATCAAACCTTTCCTAAGAATATAATAATGAGGCTCTATTTGAAAAAGTTTATAGTAAACACCTTCTCAATTAAAACTTTTTTTCACGCCAATTAACTCATACATGTACAAGCAGTCGTACCATATATCAGTAACAAACGCTCCTATACCATAGCCATTCTTGTTCTCCGACCTACTTTCAATCTCCAAACTTATTTTCATTTCTTGCATAAAAATATGCTCGTAACGGTTCATAAAACGCTGTTCTCGATCCCAATCAAGATTATGTTCTAGAAAAATATCTCCATCCCATAGGAATAAAAAGCTGTCATTTGTTCAAGATTTTCTAAAATCTGTTCCAAGTAATACAGATTGTTCAGGAAACAAGTAGAACATTTTTGTGCTAAACTAGAGCTATACTCAATGCAGACCCAATTCAGCTAT
>JACOMV010000301.1 GCA_014324065.1 Hormoscilla sp. SP12CHS1
GATGGGAACAAATACGTTTAAGAACTGGTTTACTAAATGCTGTTATTGTACTAATTAAATAGCGAACAAGCTGTAAAGTGGTAGCCTATGGTAAAGACCCGGAAAAAATGCGAGTCTACGAAATCATGACCAAGCCCTGCATAGTGGTCAATCCCGATCTGGGAGTAGAGTACGTGGCGCGGTTGTTTGCCAATACAGGTATCCGGGTAGCGCCGATCGTCAAGGATGAACTGGTGGGGATCGTTTCCGTTACTGATATTCTCAATAAGGGGGACTTCGTAGAAAAACCCAAAGTCAACATTCTCCAGCGAGAACTGGATATAGCCATCTCAGAAGCTAAATCTATTTGTGCGGCCAAAGGTGTTAGATCTCAAGAATGTATTGACGCTTGGGAATTGGTTGAGGATATCGAAGCTGACGCCAATTATCAATCTGAAACTTATCCCACGGTCCGCGGACGGCCCGAAAAATCGGAAATCAAACCTTTGGAAACAACAGAATTAGAGCTCTTCTGCTGGGAACATCCAGATATGCAATAAATCCTCCAAAATCCGGCGAAAATATAATTATTGTTGGTTAATTTGGGTGCATCTCACTTTGGCAAGGTGAGTTCGACGGCTACTTAAACCTTGATTTGGAGTCAGCAACAAAATGCTTCAAACCCTCATGATTGCGTTCGACAGATCCCCCCCCCGATCGGGCTGCGTTCTAATTGAAGCCGAGCCAAGCAAGCAGCCCTTGCCCTGTCAGGAATTCAATCAGTAAGGCCAGAATAAAGCCAATCATGGCAGCGCGACCATTTAAACGTTCTGAGTAGTCATTGAAGCCAAAGAACGTATCTTCTAGTTTCGGGGTGGTGGTTGGTTCTGGTTCAGTCATGATTTCAGTTGGTTACAATTATTTATATTCTATACAATACTCCGGACAGAATCAAGTGGCTATAACGAGTTTGTGATTCGTATAGTTGACAATGCCTTTAAACCACGAAAATAGTGGCGAACAAGGCCAGTAGAAACTGCCGTTGGGGTCTGCTGGAAATTGCCGGCACCGTCTCCAGCAGACCTGTTATAATCCTCTTGAGGCTATCCATCGGTGCGGTGAGTATGAAAGTTTACTACCGCAGTCTATAGGGTGGATAGCCTCGTTACCTGGCTTCGCCTGGTAACGCTGCTCCCTGAAAAACTGTCCGGAGTATTGTCTATAGTAATTCAAACTTAAACCGGCTCTTCGTGAAATGGTATGCGTTCATTGCCATCGGAATAGCCTAAAACCCTTGCTTCGTCTAGGGTTGAGGTCGTCGCCGCGCGCGAGCGACTGATATGCAAGGCACGTTGGAACCATTATTGGTAAAGGGTTTCAGGCGCATTAGCTATGATTTAGCATACTAGATTGGGAAGAGCCCTTAAACCTATATAAATCGTCAATCGAGAGGTAGCATGGAAATAGGCGTCCCCAAAGAAACTAAGGATCTGGAATTTAGGGTTGGCTTAAGTCCAAGTAGTGTTAGAGTTCTAACTGAAAATGGTCATCGACTGTTTGTCGAAACTGGAGCAGGTGCCGGTGCAGGCTTCACGGATGAAGACTATATTCAGGTAGGTGCTGAAATTGTCAAGACACCGTCAGCAGCTTGGAACCGGGAAATGGTGGTGAAGGTGAAGGAACCCCTGCCACCAGAATATAAGTTTCTTGCATTAGATCAGTTGTTATTTACCTACTTGCATCTGGCAGCTGACAAGACTTTGACTGAGCATCTGATATCAGAAGGCGTGACGGCGATCGCCTACGAAACGGTAGAATTACCCGACTCAAAACGGCAGGCGGGGACGCCCACCCTACCTCTGCTGACTCCGATGAGCATCATCGCTGGACGGCTGTCGGTGCAGTTCGGTGCCAGGTTTCTAGAGCGTCAACAGGGTGGCCGAGGGGTGCTCCTGGGGGGCGTTCCCGGAGTCAGACCGGCTCAAGTCTGTATTATCGGAGGTGGGGTTGTCGGCACAGAAGCTGCTCGGATCGCTGTGGGCATGGGTGCCCAAGTCAAGATCGTCGATGTCAACCTGGAGCGTTTATCCTATTTGGAAACCCTGTTTGGCTCCAGAGTGGAATTACTCTATAGTAATTCCGCACAAATTGAAGCTGTCGTACCAGATGCTGACCTGCTGATTGGTGCAGTTTTAGTCTTAGGCCGTCGCGCACCCGTCCTCGTTTCCCGAAGCTTGGTGCAACAGATGCGCCCAGCTTCAGTCATTATCGATGTTGCATGCGACCAAGGCGGGTGCGTCGAAACATTGCGATCGACATCTCATACTAATCCAACTTACATCGAAGAGGGCGTCGTCCACTATGGCGTTCCCAATATGCCCGGGGCGGTACCTTGGACTGCAACACAGGCACTGAATAATGCTACGCTCCCCTATGTCTTAAAGCTCGCCAATCACGGTGTTAAAGCTTTGGATAAGAGCTCAGCTTTAGCTAAAGGTTTGAATGTTAAAAATCATCAGTTAGTTCATCCTGCCTTAAGAGAAGTATTTCCTGATTTGGCTAATGGCTAATTGTTATGGCATGGTTGCCTTTCAATCAACAATTAACCATTAGCCAAATCATTGCTTGTGGCCTCCGGAGGGAGCGCTAAAAGCACTAGCCTCCGGAAGCCGGGCGCTAGTCTTTTTAGTCCCGGTTGACTTACTCGACTTGCGACGGGTTGAAGATGTGGAAGCCTTGGCTGCTAGCAATTCTAGGGCTATCTCCAAGGTCACCTCTTCGACCGCTGTCCCCTCTGCCAAAGGGGCATTAATTTTGCCATGATTGACATAAGGACCATAACGCCCATCGTAGATATTCACGGGTTCTCCATCTGATGGATGGGTACCCAACTCTTGTAAAGGTTTCTTACTGCGGCTATTGCGACTCTTCTTCCGTTCAGCGAGTAACTCCAATGCACGTTGGATATCGATTGTCAAGACATTGTCATCTTTTTTTAAGGAACGATAATCTTTACCTTCCTTACCTTGGTCGTGAACCACATAAGGGCCAAAACGTCCTAAACCAGCTTGGACTTTAGCACCAGTTTCCGGGTGGGATCCCAGGAAACGAGGTAGGGCCAACAATCCTAGGGCCATTTCCAGGGAGACCAGATCGGGAGTGACGCCTTTAGGTAGAGAGGACCGCTTGGGCTTCTTCTTCTTCTCACTATCCCCATCACCCAGCTGCAGGTAGGGGCCATAGTTGCCATTCAGGAGATATATAGTATCACCAGTTTCAGGGTGCTGACCCAGTTCCTCTGGTTCAGAGGCTTTCTGCTTCAGCAGCGCTTCTACTTGTTCGGAGTCGAGCCGATCTGGGGTCAGGTCTTTGGGAATGGAAGCTTTGAGCACCCCAGAGCCATTATCAACTTCGATGTAAGCGCCAAATCTGCCAATGCAGACCTTGGCCTCTAAGCCAACCAGTTCCACGGTCCGAGCAAGTTTTGGGTCAATTTGGCTTTCCTGTTCTTTTACCTGATTGGACAGACCGGTTTCTCCGGAATAAAATTCTCGCAGATAAGGAAGCCAGTCCACTTCTCCGGTAGAGATTTCATCTAGAGTTCGTTCCATCCGGGAAGTAAAGCGGGTGTCTACTAGATCCGGAAAATGTGCTTCTAGCAGACTGGTGATCGCAAAGGCCGTGAAGGTGGGCACTAGGGCTTTGTTAATGATTTGAGCATAGTCCCGATCGACGATCGTGCTGATGATGGTAGCGTAGGTGCTGGGACGCCCAATGCCTTCTTTTTCCAGGGTTTTCACTAGGGACGCCTCGGTATAACGGGCAGGAGGCTGGGTTTCATGGCCAATGGCCTCTAATTCCCGACAGTTGGGGCGATCTCCCACCTTTAAGGGTGGCAGAATTACTTCCTGGTTTTCTAGAGCCGCATTTGAACCTTCTACGTAAGCACGGAAGAAACCAGGAAAATCAATTCGCTTACCAGTCGAACGGAAGCCAGCCCCTTCCACTAGCAGCAGGGCGATAATTTGAGTAATCCTGGCGGCAGCCATTTGGGTCGCGACAGTACGCTTCCAAATTAGGTCGTACAGCTGGAATTCCCGCCCTGTCAGACCCGTATCTGACGGCGTGTGGAAACTGCTACCTGCTGGACGAATGGCTTCGTGGGCTTCTTGCGCGCCTTTGCTTTTGGTCTTGTACTGGCGCGGTGTCGGGCTGAGATACTCGGAGCCATATTTCTGTTCTACAGAGGATCGGGCAGCGACGATCGCTTGGTCCGACAAATGCACGGAATCCGTCCGCATATAGGTTATATAGCCCTGTTCGTACAGACTTTGAGCCGTCCGCATCGTATCTCTGGCCGATAGCCCCAGCTTCCGGTTAGCTTCCTGTTGCAGGGTCGCGGTGGTAAAGGGAGGCGAAGGTGAGCGAGTCACCAGTCGTTTATCAACGGAGCTGACTCTCCAGTTTTTACCCAACAGACGGGCTTTAAGTTCTTTGGCATCTGCCTCATTTAAAAGTCTGACATTTCTACCAGAGGCAATTTGTCCTGTATCCGGGTCAAAATCGCTACCTGTGGCCACTTTACTATTTGCCAGGGTAACTAATCGCGCCTCAAAAGAGGTATGCTGAATATCCAGAATCGCTTTTAAGTCCCAGTAGCTACCTTGGCGGAAGGCTCGACGTTGACGTTCCCGCAACACTAATAACCGCACAGCTACAGATTGCACTCGGCCAGCTGATAATCCCGAGGAAATTTTCCTCCACAGCAGGGGAGACAGGGTGTAGCCCACCAGTCGGTCTAAAATCCGCCTGGTTTCCTGAGCGTGGACTAGCTGCATATCGATATTCCGGCAGTCCGACAGCGCTTTACGTATGGCTTCCCGGGTGATTTCGTGGAATACCATCCGCTTAATGGGGACTTTCGGGCTCAGCAAATCCTGAAGATGCCAGCTAATGCTTTCACCTTCGCGGTCTTCGTCTGTTGCCAGTATGAGTTCATCAGCCTGTTTGAGGGCTTTTTTCAGTTCTGTGACTACCTTTTTTTTATTCTTGGGGACAACATAAAGTGGCTCAAAGTCCGCTTCGATGTTAACCCCCAGATGCGCCCATTTTTCCCCTTTGACTGCGGGGGGAATTTCGTCGGCGGAAGAGGGGAGGTCGCGCACGTGACCCATTGATGCCTCTACTCGATGATCAGAAGGCAGGAAGTTCCGTATGGTACGGGCTTTGGTCGGAGATTCGACAATTACAAGCGTTGACATGGGGATTCGGTGAGATGGCTACTTGGTATCTTACGCTTACGTTTCCTTTTGGTGATGCTGTGTCCCAAAACCACTGTATACTTTTGAGTTGCAATATGGCTCTCCCCAGTCTCAAGCATTAGGGGTAACTCAAGTTGCCTCCTATTAATAATTTCACGTCCCTGACAGCCATTTTTGGTAAATTTCTCCGCAAAAATGCTATTTCCGAGTTGGCCATTTTTGGCTAGTTTGGGTTTTGAGGTTCTATAGGTAGCAACTTAGGCTAGGGTGATTAAATATTGTATTCTGCGAGCGTTGGCTGGGACTCTGGCTATATGTTTTCGGGGATGGGCTAGGGTGCTTGTCGGCTGGGCTATGGGCTTGCTCCTGAGGTCGTGCTCACGGCGGGGTCTGCAGAATTATTTCGGTCTGGACAGCTTGAGTAATCTCCGGTGGCGGGAAGGCTCCCGATGGGGCTTTACGGCGCATGGCTGTTGTACATAACCTTCATGTTTTGGCAAAGATGCCAGCTACAACTCAAGAGAAAATTGCATAAATTTTGATACTTAGTTGCCCACTAGCATATTTACATGGATTTGTCAACGACTTCTACTGGACCGACGCTCTAGGGATTCATAGAAAACTATGACTAAGAGGATATCACAAAGACAACTAGCCCATCGACTCCGGGTAGCATACAGATTGGTCCTCAATTCCCTTAAGCAGTACCCGTCCGCTGGCAACTTACAACCCGGGAAAGCTTCGGTCGCCCTCTCAAGCACAATTAGTCCCAACAGGAAAAGCTCAAAGTTTTTGTAGAAAAACATAAAGTTTGGACCTTGTCAGAATGTCAGTTGGAGATAAGAAAACAGACGGAGGGGAAGTCAGCCGTGCCACAATAGACAGAATGATAAAACGGAGGTGATAGACAGTCAAAAAAAGGCATAACTCCCGACTATAAGAGAAGCTCCCACCCGCATCCGTTAAGATAGGACTACTGGAAAGTGATAGAAGGCATAGAGCCTACATACCCCTTTATCCTAGATGAAACTGGCAGTAAACAGGCCATAACACGTAGGATGTAAATCGCAATGTGTGCGGACGTTTCAAAAGTAAGGGCAGTTAGTCTCAATAGGAACGTAAGTTCATTTAAGATATAGCACTTCTCAATAATGTGAGGTACAGTGAAAGCATTTATATCACTGGTTTTCATCGCTGGATGCTGTACCTCATGACTATGAGAAACGCTGTATTAGGAGCATATGAAAGCTAAACGAATCGCACAGATATTTAGAGAAATCAAGGGCGGTGGATAATAGAAAGAACCGGAGTAGCTAGCGTTCGCTTAATTGTTTTGATTATACTAATTACTATTGCTTATACCTAGTGCAATTTTCATGGGAGAAGAAATTAAGCAAAAAGTGTTGCTTGCTATATTGGTTGTGTAAAAGAAGCAGGACGTAGCGAAAGACGACACAGCGCATTTTATATAGGTTCCAGAGGGAAAGATTGGCTTGAATCAATAGATTTTTATGCCGATGTTGTAGATAAGTCAATGAAATTAAGTCCAGAAAAGAAGCTAAATTATGTACGAGGTCAGAAGGCTGTAAGCCTTATCAGATCTGCATCCTAGCCTTCATGTCGCCCCTCCAGCCTCGTTACCTGGCGACCGCCTGGTAACGCGGGAGTTTGAACCTCCTGCGGTATAACTACGAAGCGAAAAAACTATTGAACCCCCTGCGGTGTAACTACGAAGCGACAAAACTCAGTTCTTCGGGAGTGGCACCCAGAACGATACCTAAGATATCACGGGACTCTTCTATCCGGATGAGAGTATTATTGCCGCACCAATCTCAAATTCAAGTCCGCTGCTGTCAGTCCTTCTGTAAGTCCGATCGCATCTATGCCAGACTGAAAATCGCGAATGCGATCGGCCTGCCTGGCATTAGCAACTGCTGAGTCCAACACAAAGATATCATTACCCGTGCCGCCAACGAGAATATCTCGTCCCGCCTCACCATTGAGGAGATCGTTACCTGCACCTCCTGCGAGAACATCATTACCCCCGCCCCCCAGGAGAGTGTCATTGCCATTTTGACCCTCCAGGCGATCGCGCCCTGTAGTCCCGGTCAGGAAATCATCTTCGGTCTCGGTCGAACCATCTCCATCATGACTGGGAGTAACTGACAGCAAATAATCTCCCATACTACCAGCAGCAGCGCCCGCCCCAGTGAGGGGGTCGTAGTTGCGTGCCTCGGGACTAGATCCGTTCACGCCAATAATATATTCAGTCCCAGCAGAGACCTCTACTTGTAAGTAACTGCCGCGAGTCGCGTTATTCTCGTCGTCATTGAAAGCAATTTCATTTCCCTGGGCGTCGAACACCCGCAAGAATGTATCCGCGCTAGGATTTTCTGGCGAGATCAGCAGGTTCGTACTGGTGCGAATATCTACCATCCCAGTAATGTCAGGCCGGAAGCGATAGAGGTCGATGTCCCTAGGACCGATCGCGAACCCGTCATCTTCCCCAATATTGCCCAATACCTCCGAGTCGATCGCCAGTTCTTGCATGGCGATATTGTCGATCCTGTCATCGGAGAGACTGCTGCTTTCCCTAGGGGACAACAGTCGTAAATTCAAGATATAATCTCCTTCATCCCCGCCAGAACCGCTACTTAACTGGAATGGGTCGAAGTTGCCATTCCCGTAACCCGTCACTGCTACAAAATAATCCCGGTTGGCCTCAATTGGCAACTGGATCAGGGGGTCAAAAGAATTGCTATCATCAAAGGCTAACTGATTCCCTGCGCTATCAAAGACCAAGGCCACTGTATCCGCAGGATTGGCAATGCCCACTGCCTCGTAAGCATCGATGTTTACTTCCAGAATGCCCCCAGTCTGCGATCGCACCTTGACAAAGTCCACATCCCGATCGCCCACTGACTGCGATCGTCCCGTTTCCGGGTTACTGTCAAACCCAATATTCTCCAGTTGCACGAAAGGCAAACTGACATCAGTAGTAGCTTTAGGTATGCTACCATTCAGGTCGCTATTGGCAAAGCTGACGATCAGATTGTAGGAACCCCCAGTCCCAGTCGTCGGGCGATCGCCCAAACTGGTCGGGTCATAATCTTGATTCAAGAAGTCCGAGACTCCAATATAATAAACCTCTCCCTGATCTACCGTGGCCCGCAGGAAACTATCCGTAGTATGTCCGTTAAAGAAATTGCGAACGACTGGGTCTGCAAACACCAAACCGGGGAAGTTTGAGTCAGCGAACTCGGTCAAATTTCCCCCAGCATCTGTAGCGAGGTCATCATCGCTTGCCAAGGGACCGCCATTGACCCTTACCTCATCGCCCTGGGCATCGAATATACGCACAAAGGAGTTTAGGTAGTCACTATTACAGCTTGTTCGCTATTTAATTAGTACAATAACAGCATTTAGTAAACCAGTTCTTAAACGTATTTGTTCCCAT
>JACOMV010000302.1 GCA_014324065.1 Hormoscilla sp. SP12CHS1
GGTGCTGCGTTTAACCTTCACAAATCTAACAACTGGATAGGTGCAAATATAACATCCGCATCTTTCGACAGGTCAGGCTTTGGAATTGTAGCCCAACCCTTTAGGGTTGGGGCGAAGGGTTGGGACTGGAGATCGTCCAGAAAGGCAGGAACACGAAGATTAAATTGAACGGGGAAACCCTGGCCACCTTGTCGAAGATCGATTCAGGACTGATTGGTCATGAGGTAGAATTCTAGCCCCGACCCCAATTGGGGATAACCGCTCGCGGTCAAATACTATTCAAACGCTCATCAGATTTCGCCAAATACTCCTGGGAGCAGGATATTGAGGAATCATCCAAGTACCTACAACCGACATGCTGCCGTACTTTCGTAAGCGGACGATCGGACTCGAACCGACGACGTTCAGCTTGGGAAGCTGACATTCTACCACTGAATTACGCCCGCATTGTTGGTAGTAAGCACTAAAGTGCTTCAAGGAGCAGCTTACTACCAAGGCACTCTACCTATTCTATACAACTATTTTCCCACTGTCTACCTATTATTTGCTCCAGATTCTGATTTTAGCACGGGACGCTTGCGGTTCCCACCTCTGAACAACCCGAGCAACCAGCGCTGAAAACTATCCACGTAGGTGAATAAGGTGGGCACCACCACCAGGGTCAACATGGTGGATGTCGCGATGCCGCCAATAACCGCGATCGCCATGGGACTGCGCACCTGACCGCCGGCCCCTAGTTCCAGGGCAATCGGGGTCATGCCAGCGATCGTGGAAAAGGTGGTCATCAGAATTGGTCGCAGGCGAGAGACACCAGCATCTTTAATTGCCTGGCGCTGACGCAGACCTTCTCTCATATTCGCCAAAGAACAGTCTAGCAGCAAGATCGCGTTTTTCGTCACCAATCCCATCAACAGCACGATTCCGATCGCCGCCATCAGCCCCAACTCCTTCTGGGTAATCATCAGGGCCAGCAAGGCCCCGCCCAGGGACAGGGGCAAGGCCACCATAATGGTAAAGGGATAGATAAAGTTATTGTACAGTAAGACCAGGATAGCATAAATTGACAGCACTCCCAGTCCCAGGGCTGAACCAAAGCGAGTGAAAATATCCCTCATAATTTTTGCATCCCCAGAGGGTTGTTGCTCAACTTCTGAGGGGATATTTTTCTCCAGCCATGCATTCACCTTGTCTAAAGCTTGTCCCAGAGAAATGCCTTGCAAGTTTCCTTCCACCGATACCTGACGGGCCTGATCGAACCTTTCGATTTCCGCTGGTCCGCTGCCAAGACTGACATCAGCTACGGCCAGCAATGGGACTACTCCACCATTTTGGCTGGGAACCCGAATATTTTTTAAGGTTTCCAGGTCATTGCGAAAACGATCTGCTAGCTGGACGCGAATGGGAATTTGTCGATCGGGCAGATCGAACTTCGCAAGAGTTGAATTATTATCCCCAATGGTAGCCAGGGAAGCTGTACGGGCGATCGCCTGCACAGAAACCCCCAGATCTGCAGCCCGGGCTGGGTCTGGTTTAATCAAGATTTCCGGCTTCACCAAAGAAGCACTAGAGTTCACCTCTACTAAACCAGAAATTGAGCGCATGTAGAGTTCCAACGCATCAGCCGTTTGGCGAAGGGCCTGGGGCTTTTCACTTTTGAGCACGATCTGCAAGTCCTTATCCGCCCCACCAGCACTCTGGGCCTGAAAACCGATCCGCGCCCCCGGAATTTCCTGAAACCCCGATCGCATCTGCTGTTCGAACTGCTTCTGGGATATTCCCCGTTCTTCCCTGGGCGTCAGGTTGACATACATTATCGCCTCATTTATCTTTTCTCCCCCAGCAACCCCCAGGACATTATCCACAACTGGCTGCTGCTGCAACATAGAAATCGTCTGTTGCATCACCCGATCGGTATTGCTCAGGGTAGCACCTGGAGGCAATTCTATCGATACTATACTTAGACCCCGATCGTAGCCACTAAATAACCCCTTGGGAATTAGAGGCACCAGTTGCAAGCTACCGATAAAGAAAGCAACAGCCAGCAGCAGAGTAGCGAGCCGATGTCGTAGGGCCCAACTGAGCAAACTAAGATAGGGTTGTCTCTTACCCTGCTTGCCATTCTTTATCTGTAAAGATTCTACCTTACCCTTCAGTAAATAGGCTGCTAACATTGGCGTCATCGTCGTGGCTACCAGAGTCGAAAACATCGTCGATATCGCCACAGTCAGCCCAAAGGGTTGAAAGAATTGACCGGGGACACCACCCATAAATGCTACGGGGATGAACACTGCCACAATTGTCGCAGTCGTTGCTAAGACAGCCAAACCAATTTCTTTAGACGCATCCAGCGCCGCCTGAAAAGGCTTCTTCCCCCTCGCCAGATGTTGAGCGATATTCTCAATCATGCAAATAGCATCATCCACCAAGTTTCCCATTGCCAGGGCTAAAGCAAGTAGGGTCATGTTATTGAGAGTGTAACCCAGCATTCTCATGACCATAAAGGTGGGGACGATCGACAGGGGTAAGGCCAAGGCCGTTATCAAAGTGGCTTGCCAATCTCGCAAAAATAGTCCTACTGTGATTACCGTCAATATCGACCCAATTATCAAAGCATCGATCGAAGCCTGATACGATTCCCTAATCTCATCACCTCTGGTAAAAATTAGATTCATGGAGATGTCTGGAGGTAAAGTTCTTTCTAATTCCTTTACCGCTGCACGCACCCCTTCTTCTACAGTTACCAGAGTGCTGCCCATACTGCGCAGCACCGAGAAACCGACAACTGTTTCTTGTTGGACTTTAGCGTCATCTTTAATCGTGAAACGCGCTCTTTGACGGGGTTCAGCGGAGCCATCTGTTACTTCTCCCAGACTGCTCAGGACTACATCCCCCCCATTGGGAAGCACGATGCGATAGTTACGCAAAGCTTCTACAGTTTTTGCACTTCCCAGAGTGCGAATACTTTTTTCCGTTCCCGATAGTTCCGATCGCCCTCCTGGCAAGTTAATATTAAACGCACGGATCTGATCGTTGACTTCTGTAGCAGTTATTCCCAAAGCTTCCAGGCGTTGGGGGTTAAGGTCTACCCGAATTTCTCGATATACCCCACCGATGCGATTAATTTGGGATACCCCTGGAACCCTAAGCAGGTAACGGCTAATTCTTCTATCCACCAAATCGCTTAATTCCTCAACGGATCTTTGGGGAGAACTGACGACGTAGCTCATGATTGCACCCCCCGCAAAATCCAGACGTTTAACTACCGGTTCTTCTATGTCTGAGAGCAATTCTTGGCGAATTTGAGTGATCGCATTGCGCACGTCATTTGTCGCCCGATCGCTATCCGTTCCCAGAACAAAATTGATCCTCGTCGTGGAAACACCATCTTTAACAGTAGATCTGAGTTCTTCAATATTCCCCAAACTCGCCACCGCATCTTCTACTTTTTTCGTCACCTGTGTTTCCAGCTCCACGGGGCCCGCACCTTGCTGAGTTACCGTGACAGAAACAATCGGAATATCGATATTAGGACCTTCATCAATTCCCAACATCATAAATGACATAAATCCCACAATTGCTAAAATCATGAACAGCACCAAGGTGGGAATTGGTTTGCGAATTGACCAGGATGATATATTAAATGACATGGCTATTGCTAATTGCTAATTGTACTTGGTTAATTGTTCGTTTTGCGCGATCGTGAACAATTAACCAATTATACTAGAGTTCTTTGCTTTGATTGACAGAGACTTCCGAGACGACTTTTACCCGATCGCCATCTTTGACAAAACCGGCACCAGCCACGATCGCCCGATCGCCCTCCTGGAGACCCTGCTTAATTTCAATTCTACTCCCCTGGCCTGCCCCGCCGATGCTATTACCTACTTCTACTGGTCGCGCCCGAGCAACATTATCGCCATCCAACAAATAAACGATCGCTCCTCCATCAGCTTGCCACTGCACCGCCTCATAGGGAACGGTCAAACCCTCAACAGTTTGAGAAGTAATGGCCGCTCGTAAAAACATCCCTGGCCGCAGTAACGGATCGGAGGGCAAATCGATTTTCAGCGTTGCTTGACGAGTTGTAGCATCAACCAGAGGAGCAATACTGCGGACAATACCGCTTGGCAGAGATAACCGCGTATCCGCATCGGAAGTAATTTCTACGGGCACTCCTACCTGCACCCTCGATAGCTGAGTTTCTGGTATCTGCACCTGAAGTTCCAAAGCATTATCAGCAATGATCGAAAACAGTTTTTGACTGCCATTAGTGACATCTCCCCGCCGGGCAATTCTTTCGGCTACAATGCCACCCGAGGGAGCCCTTACTTCTGTTTGTGCCAGCTGAGTTCGCAACTGTTGCACGGAAGCCTGGGCGCTGCGCACGTTAGCCTCCGCACTACTTACCGCTGCTTTGGCACTTCTGAGTCGGGCTTTGGCGCTGCCGACGTTAGCTTGAGCACTTTGAATTTTTGCTTGGGCGCTGCTGATCTTGGCCCGAGCAACTCGCACGGCCTCAGCAGCACTGCTAGCTGTAGTGCGGCGAATTTCTAACTCTTGCAGACTAATAGCCCCATCAGTTTCCAACTTTTCATATCTTGCTAGTTCTCTGTCCGCTTGGGCCCGATCTACCCGCGCTTGAGCCAAAGACGCGATCTCCTGTTCCTTTTCCGCTTCCTCCTCAGCTAGAGCCGATAGAGCTTGGGCCACAGACGCTTCTGCTTGGGTGACGGCAGCTTGTCTTTCTAGTAAAGTAGCCTTTGCCGACTCCAACGCGGCGATCGCTTGGCTTTGTTGGGCCTGCAATACATCATCATCCAGAACCGCCATCACTTGTCCCGCCACCACCACATCCCCTTCATCCACCAAAACTCGTTCGATCTGCAAGCCATTGGCCTGGGGTAACAGTGGCAGCAAGTCATAAGCCGCCACTGTGCCGGTGGCGCTGATGGTGCGGGCGATCGTCCCTGTCTCCACCGGTGCGGAGGTCACCGTTTGGCTGGGCGCTGTCGTTATAGCCGCTGGCTGGGCCGCTGAACTCTGGGGACTGGCTGGAGGGGGAGTCCTGCCCATTCTGCCAGCAAATATACCAATTGCCAGACCAATTCCCAGCCCGATCGCTATTTTCCCTATCCCCCCCTTGCTGCTGCTAGCGGTTTTCTGGTCCTTGTCTAGATCTACATTTTCCCAAGTCTCGCCCTGTTCCGACCGTGGCGTGACGGCTGTTGGAGCTTCTGAGTATGCTTGTCCTGTCACTGCTGTCTCCCTCTTGCTATCCCAGCCAACGATGCTTGGCTGCCTTTGTTTATAAAACTTAATAATTCTTTTTTTATTATGATGCAACTCAAACAATCTTGACTAGGGCGTGTCATCAATTAAGCCAGACGACAGCGGCAGCGAGGTAGATAGCACCTAGCCCGGGTCGCGCGCAGCGCG
>JACOMV010000303.1:0-1190 GCA_014324065.1 Hormoscilla sp. SP12CHS1
TTAGTACATTATAACCTATAAACAGCCAACCCGCCGCCTAGCACAAAAAAACTAATTTTGTATCAAAAACTACAAAAAAATCCAAATATCTGTAAAGTCTAAGTGGGTAATTCATATTTTTTTAAATAGGTCGCAACTTAGGTTAATATAGGTTCCTGGTTTTTTGATTACGTGACAGTTGGTCAGGACAGTATAAGTATTGCCTTCTTTGCCCACGATCGCGCCAGAGCCCTTACCTTGTCGATCGATCCGCACAGTAATTTCTTGAGCAATTTTGCCCACTTCCTCGGGAGATAACCCCACAGCGATTTGAGGCTGCATCAGGGCCAAGATAGCCGCCACACCAAGTAACGCTGCCGGTATTTTATAGGATAGTTTCATAGTTCTGCGTGTCAATCAATCCTGCGGTTGAGTTGTACCTGTCATGCATGAGTTAGGTTCGCCAAATCACTCATATCTTGCACCATTCGCAACTAGAGGCGGAGCCTCCATAAATCGTTCCCCGGCGGAGCCAGGGAACGAGGGTAAAGTTGCGATAGAGAAAAACGCCCCCCTCTGGTTACCAGGTTCTACCTGGTAACGGTATTCTGAGGCTCCAGCCTCCACCCATCCGTGCAGAGTCAAGTCTCTCAGAGCGTGGAAGGTAGGATTAAACTCATATCTTGCACCATTTTCAACCAGAGGCTCCGCCTCGATAACTCGTTCCCAGGCGGAGCCAGGGAACGAGGGTAAAATGCTTTTAGTGGGTTTTAACCGGTTTTAACCCACTTTCGCCTCGAAACCTGGCTCCCGCCTGGTAACGCCGGGGTTTTAACCCACAGCGGGCCATGAGGCTAATCGAATTAATCGAATACCTTTTGTCCTGCGCAAGGTAGGATTAAAACTATCATACCCCCCCGGAACCCGCAGCCGCTGCGCAGCCAAAGCGCAATCTCCTGCTTAATCCTCGGGATATTGAGAAAAATAAAAAAAGGGCGAGAGGCGTACCGCCCCTCGCCCTTGGTGAAGATTGTCAGGCAAAAGCTGATATAGCAGTTTTCTTCCTTTGTGCGATCTGCTGTCGGAGAGGGGTGTATCTCACTTCTAGCCCGCGCAGGCGGGCTTTGTTCTCCTAGAGCGTCGGTCCATTAATATAACTTGACAAATTCAGACATCTGTGAATCTACATATTATCGACATATTCTCTGGTG
>JACOMV010000303.1:1217-6639 GCA_014324065.1 Hormoscilla sp. SP12CHS1
GACTTCCCATTCCCAGGGAGACCCTGGGAACGAGGGTAGCATATACACATTTTTTTCTTTTTGTCAATCCCCCTCTACTTGACTGACGCTCTCGCCGGACCCTTTAGGGTTCGGGCTTTGTGCGATCTGCTGTCGGAGAGGGGTGTATCTCACTTCTAGCCCGCGCAGGCGGGCTTTGTTCTCCTAGCTGGACCCCTCGTTCCCTCACAGCGGAGGGGGCCCGGAGCGTTATGCCTGGGAACGGGTTCGGGCGGCTTACCACTTTACACGCTAACAGGCACCTTTTCTTCCTTTTCTTCCTTTTCTTCCTGCGCCATCTGATATTCAAAGCTAGCCCGCATTTTCAGACCCGTGAGCACTTGGAACAGTCCACTACCATTGTTAGAACCCGGATACTCTTGATGCTCCCGCACCAGATGGGTCAATTCGCCGTAGTATTTAGTGGAGGTGTTGCTCAGATGACCTTCGATGTAAATCATCTCCTCTAAATTGTCAAACTGACCGTCCACTTCCAAGATGGAGACTTCCTGACCGTAATAGCTATCGGGTCCGTAGTACATTTTGATGCCAGGGTAGGAGCAGGTGAGCTTGCGACCGCAGGGAATCCAGTTGATCGTTGACCCTTCATCAAACAGGTATACTGGATCGCGACCTTCTACTCCGTAGCGCTGGATCATGCGTACCCGCAGGATTTTATGTTCTTTGTCCTCTTTAATCAACTCCGTGGGCAGAATTTGAATGACCACATCGGCATGAGCTTTCTGGGGGTCGATGTAGGCCATAAAATCTGGGCGACGGGCATTGATGGCAAACAGCACATCTTCATAACTATGACCCCGTTCTGCCATATCTCTTTTGATTTTCCAGGCAATTTTTACCTCGTCGCCGATATCCAGGTAAACGCTGAAGTCCAAAAGATCGCGCACTCGTTCGTCATACAAGGGGTGCAGCCCCTCTAGCACCACGATCGGGGTCGGGGTGATTCGCTCTGGCGGGTCGATCGTGCCCGTTTCGTGATTGTAGATCGGCTTATCGATCGTCTGACCATTTTTGAGCGCTTTTGCTTGCTCGTACATCAGGTCAAAGTTGTTGGCCTTGGGGTCAAGGGCCGTAATTCCAGTCTCTTTACGCTGTCTCCGGTCTAGAGAATGGTAGTCATCCAGGCAGACTACTGTTACTAATTCTTTTCCGAACAAGTCAGTGATGCGGCGCAAGAACGTGGATTTACCGCATCCGGAGTCTCCGGCTACACCTATTAATACCACGCGATCTGGCTTTGTCATAGATTCCCTCTTTCGATCTTATGATTAGCTTGCTTATGTTTGAGCGGATTCCCTCCGCGAAGGGATGACGTCCCGTGCTAGCAGAACGCCAAAGATGGGATGAAATCGATCGTCGGTGCCGTCTCAGGGGACAGTCCGACTCGGGCCAAGCTCGAACTAAGTATTTAGTCCTAGGAGCTTAGGTGAATTCTACCAGAACTCGATCTCCCGCACAAGGAGGGCAAGTCGATCGACCTCAATACCAAGAATACGGCGAATCGGTTTTTAAGAAAAGATGAAATTGACGATGGCGGCAACAGTCTAGCTGTGGCAGACTCCCTAGACTGAACCGATTCAGCTGGTGTCCACCTATGTTCGCCAAGTCTCCACCGAGATGCTAGTCTGTGACATACTATGTTGCCCCGCCAGGTACAATAGAAAAATTCTGCCCGAATGGCGCGATCGCGTAGCGGCTGCGCAGCAGCATCGCGATCGCGCCTTGCCCGGAGAAAGGAAAAGCATCCACATATTGGCCCCAAGACCTGGGGTGATGTGGCTCCACTCAGGGCAGGTGGTAGCTTCATATTGGGTTTGGAGAGATAAAAGCCATGTACAATCTGACTGCAGCTGGTAGTGCTGCCAATACCCAAGCGGGTAGCCGTGTGTTTCTGTACGAAGTGGTAGGTTTGGGTCAGAGCCAAAATACTGACAACATGTCCTACCCCATCCGTTCAAGTGGCAGCACGTTGATTAAGGTGCCATACAACCGGATGAACCAAGAGATGCAGCGAATTACCCGCCTGGGCGGCAAAATTGTCAACATCAAGCATTTGAATGGGAGTGGCCCTGGGACACCAGCAGCAAGTCAAGCCACATCTCAAACACAGCCCCCAATGCCAAAGAAGTCCAAAGCTAACATTCCCGTTAACATTTACCGTCCTAAAAATCCCTATATTGGTAAATGTCTGAGTAATGAAGAACTGGTAGCAGAAGGTGGCTCGGGCACCGTGCGTCACTTGAAGTTTGACATTGCTGACAGCTCTTTGCGGTATCTGGAAGGTCAAAGTATAGGCATTATTCCCCCCGGAACTGACGACCAGGGCAAGCCTCACAAGTTGCGGTTGTACTCGATCGCCTCTACCCGCCACGGAGATGATGTGGATGACAAGACAGTCTCCCTATGCGTGCGGCAGTTAGAGTACAAGCATCCAGAAACGGGAGAAACGGTCTATGGGGTCTGTTCTACTCACCTGTGCAACTTGGAAGTTGGGGCGGATGTAGCAATCACTGGTCCTGTTGGGAAGGAAATGCTGTTGCCCGACGACGAGGATAGCACGATTATCATGATGGCGACGGGAACTGGTATTGCGCCTTTCCGGGCCTACTTGTGGCGGATGTTTTTCGAACAGCACGAAGACTACAAGTTCAAAGGCCTTGCTTGGCTGTTCTTTGGCATTCCCTATACTGCCAATATTCTGTACAAGCAGGAGTTGGAGGAGTTGCAGTCCAAATTCCCGGATAATTTCCGCTTGACCTATGCGATCAGCCGCGAAGAGAAGAATCCTGATGGCGGTAAGATGTATATCCAAGACCGGATTAAGGAACACGCGGATCGACTGTGGCAGTTAATTCAAAATCCTAAAACCCACACTTACATCTGCGGTTTGAAGGGAATGGAAGGCGGCATCAATGAGGGGATGTCTGCGGCTGCGTCTAAGTTTGATGTTGATTGGAATGATTACCAGAAGCAACTGAAGAAGGAGAAACGCTGGCACCTAGAAGTGTACTAGAGTATAGGCTTCAATTAGTAGGGCGATGCCCACCAATAATTGTTTCTGTAGTTTCTGTAGGGCGGGCATTGCCAGCCCTGTCAAGGTGAGGGTAAACAATGGCCAAACAGTTGAATTTTTTTTTTTGGCTGTTTGTGCCTTCGTCAGTCCCAATCAAAATGAGGCAATTAGCAATTAATTTGCTAAATTGACAATTGCGAAATATTTCGGGAATTCGCACCGAAGTTGTTTCAATCAAAGAGAGCTGATTGACAAGTTATTATATCAGTTGAGAATCTCCATTGCCTCAAGCACTAAAATTAGTTATTATACAGAGTTAAAACTACTGAAGCAGCATCGCTGAGTGGGCTCCCCGGACAGGCGAGGGGTCTCCTGGGAACGTGGGGGAGTCTGTACTTGCGTCCCGTCTGGCGAGACAAGCGCTGACAGAATTCTACCGTATCATTCCAGGATAGACTTTCTACAGGCAGATTCTCGCCTTTCCAACTTGATGGATTATTATTCATCACCGCTTGCCACTGGGCCTGAGTCACGGGGAACTTGCCCATGAAGAAAGGTGCTATAGTTCTCCGATGCTGCGGACCTTCTTTGTCACGCCGACCTTTCTCACTTGCAGGGGACCCATCGTAAAGGTGCCCCCGGGAATAGATACCATATCTAATGTTACCCCGTTGCCCAAACTTTGCCGAAAATATTCTGCTTGCAGGCGCTGACGATGATCGATTTCTCTACCTCGGTAATTTACCATTGCTACCTCAAAACTAAACTTAAGTAGAGATGGTTTCTCCTCAACCTGCAGAGTAACGGTAGGTGCAGGAGTATTGGAAGACTCTGTTTTAGAAGACAAACCAGAGCCTCAAAAATCCCGTTCCATGCCGGAGTCATGGAACGAGGAAAGTTATCTCATATCTTGCACCATTCTCAACTAGAGGCGGAGCCTCGATAGCCCGTTCCCTGGCTCCGCCGGGGAACGAGGGTAAAACGCTTTCTTTATAAGGTTTTCAGTCGGTTTTCAACCGACTTTAGCTATTAGCCGTGGGTTTGAACCCACGGCGGGCCATGAGACTAATTGACTAATTGACAATGGTGCAAGATCTCAGAGTTATATCACTCTTTCACTTCTAACAGGCTAGAAGCCGATCGCCCGAACTCTTCTGGGGCATATTGTAGACGGGCCTCGGCACCGGGCCATTGGAATGTCCCAGGGGTGACTGATCGCACCAGGTAATGCAGGCGATAGACTCCCGCATCCAGGCGATCTGCATAGGCAACTACCCGATCGGCATAGATGATTTGATACCCTATCTGCCAGCTATCCCGCTGGGCCTGCACTGCTGGAGTAGAGGTTTGGAAACTGGTATCTACTGCTTCCAACCCAGCGGGCAGCGGGTCTGTAATCACTACATGGTCTACGGGATGGTCGGTAATAATTTCCAGACCAATATCATAGACCTGTCTTGGGGGCAGTTCCAAGGAGTCGTCAGAGGCAAATAGTCCGATTTTGCGCAATACTTCATCGTTATTGGCAGGGCGAATTTCTCGCGTCACTCGCAGGCCATTAAACCGTCCGGGTCGATCTCCCTGGAGACGATAGTGATAGGCTACCAGGTAATGCAGGGTGCTGTCTCCTGATTTCTGCAATATGAGGTCGAAGTTCCCGCGCGGTAGTTCTGACATCGGGACTTGCAATTCCTGACTGTCATTGCGATACCCGACAAACTGATTTGTTGCTAGCTGCTTGCTACCTAATTGTACTTTAGCGGTAAAGTTCGGTGGGATGGGTTGCAGGTTACTATAGTCCACTAAAGCTATGAGGGCTTCGGCATTGCTATAGGTACTGCCCCAGATACCGTCCCGCCGCAATGCTAACAGTCCTTGTAGCAAGCGATCGAGTGTTTCCGATCGCGCCTGCCGGGCAATAAATAGACGCAATGCTTGTGCTTGAGCCGTTACAGGGGAACTCATCCAGCGCCAATTTTGCGGCATATTTACTTTAGCAGTCCGCCCTGTTTCATAGATGGTTTGCCCCAAACCATCGGACATGGTTTTTGCTTCTTGCTGCCATGCTGGAAACCGAGATAGGTGACGCGCTAGTTTAATCTGCATTACCAGATCCAACTGGTCCCGCATCCGATAGATGTCCGCCAGGAATTTATTCTGCCGGTCTCCCAGTTCTGCTAAGGCGATCGATGCTTCTAAGCGCACCTGGTTTTTACAGAGTTGGGATTTGCAATACCGGTATTGTCCGGGGTTGGCCAGGATTTTCTCCAGATAAGTTTTCACCCGCGATACCGGTCGGGATCGAGCTGAGAGTCGCCTCTCAACCCTCCCTTTCGGAACCGGACTTGCGACTTTCACCGCAGGAGGCTA
>JACOMV010000304.1 GCA_014324065.1 Hormoscilla sp. SP12CHS1
ACTCCTGCACCTGGAGGGGTGGACTTTCACCACCATCATCTATAAGTTCTCAGGGCTAATGTAACCCTGGTAGCGGTCCCATTTATTGACCTGTGTCAAGTTATTTGACGCTAGACGAATCGCACCAAAGTATTTTTACCAAAACGATCGGGTCTTGGATATCGTGAATAAAATCATTCAGCACTGGGTCGTCCCTGTCCCGGCGATACAGTTCCCGGTAAATTTGGACGATCGCCTCCTTCACCATCTGAGCTGCGATCGTGTCATTTTTATATTCCGAGAAAACCATTAACAGCATTTCTGTTATCATACTGCTGCCATCAAGAGGCGGGACAACGTACCTCACCCCCTGCATTACCCAACCCGCTGATAAAAGGCAACTCGTCTGTGCTTCTGTTCTCTGTTACTTCCAGACTCTGGATTTCTTACCTCTATCAACATAAATTTATTACGCTCAACATTTGGTTGATTTGGTTCATAAAAGCTGTTCCAATCCCCTGACCTCGGTAGTTTTTCTTTGTAGCAATGTAATCTAGCAGAATAAATTCTGTATTTTTCAATGGCCACAACAGAGCCATGAAAACCACTTCATCTTCGAGGTAGCCAAGGTACAAGCAACTCAGTCTTTTGTCTATCCTTTCTCTGAGTAAATCAACCTCAAATCGCGTATTTGCCGGAAAAGCATCAGCATAAATCTCCATCGCTGCGGCAAAACCTGCATGTTTCGTATCCTCGATCTCGACAAACTCTTCTATCATATTATATCTCTCGTTCCCTGCCAGAGTCAGGGAACGTTCATTCGAGGCTCTGCCTCGCGACAGTCCGCAGAGCCTCTCGGAATCATTAGCTAGCTAAAATTATCCCAAACCTGCGATTTCTGGATGGAAGAAGAAGGCCAGGCCCAAAACTACATAGGTAGCCAATAGCAGAGAACCTTCCAACCAATCAGAACGACCATCGGAACTGACAGAATTAGCAAGTAACACCGCTACTACCACCGCCACCAGTTCAAAGGGATTGAAATTGAGGTCCATCGGTTGACCCATTATCAAGCCAGCTAGCACTAATACCGGTGCCACAAATAGAGCAATTTGCAAGCTAGAACCCACTGCCACCGAGACAGATAGATCCATTTTATTTTTCATAGCTACCGTTACAGCTGTAGCATGTTCCGCCGCATTGCCAATAATGGGAACCACAATCACCCCGGTAAACAATGCCGTTAATCCCAAATAAGAGGTCGCTTCTTCTAGGGAGTCAACCAACAGTTCCGACTCTACCGCTACCACTATGGTTGATACTAATAGTACGATTACCCACAACAGTAGGTTCGGTTTCTCTTCTGATTCTTCGGCTTCGAGATCGGCCATGCCCACATCATAGAGAAAGGAGTGGGTTTTCATCGAGAACAGCAGTGTCAGCAAGTAAACCACGATTAACACGATCGCTACCGCCCCAGAAAGAGTCTGCATGGTAGCTTCTGAGATGCCGTCGGAAGTGACATCCACAGCAGTCGGCACCAAGATAGCAATCACCGCCAAATTCATCGCCGAAGCATTCAATCGCGCCACCACTGACTGAAATTGCTGTTCTCTGTAGCGGAGGCCACCCAAAAACATGGCAAAACCCATCACTAACAGCAGGTTACTGATAATCGAACCCGTTATACTGGCCTTGACCACATTAATCAGTCCCGCATTCAGGGCCACCAGACCGATAATCAATTCTGTGGCATTGCCGAAGGTAGCATTCAAAAATCCCCCCAAGTTCGGACCCAGCACCACGGCGATTTCTTCCGTTGCCGTCCCCATCCAAGCTGCTAGAGGGACGATCGCCAGCCCCGCTGTGATAAAGATCGTTGTCGAGCCCCAATCCAGAAAGTGACCGGCAATGGAAATGGGGATAAAGACCAAGAGAATGGAAATTATAGCATTTGTGTTCAGCATTTCTCCTTCACCAGCCACAGGTTGTCTCACCTATGCTACCTGGATTTGTCCCAGATGGAATGGATTTCAATCAATGGATAGACCGCAGAATTTTTAAATGTTGTACTGGATGGTGCCTTACTCCATAACTTTTGGGCCTGGGACGTGAGCTGGTGGTAAGGTGTGGGTAGGTGTGTGGGGGTGGGTGGTTTTAGATTTTCTTTAGGTTTATCGGCACGGGGCTCATCTAACCTACAAGAAAGCAAAAGTCTTTTCAAGTACCTGAAACATTAATTTGAGGCGGCTGACAGGTGGGCGGTGTCTTCGGAAGAAGTGCTCCTAAAAATCGGGAGACCGCTCGCTATCCGTCCGGAAAATATACCAGGTTTTAAGAACACAAACTTTAGCCACAGCGCAGGAGTTTTGAGTAGTTAGTATTGGAGGCTTAGAGATGGCTTCTCCTTATGATACAGTTTCTTACGATTCGCCATTGTCTGCCATTACCCAAGTGGTCAACAGCGGGGACGATCTGCTGGAGATCGTCTCCAAAAACGATCCCAAAGGCGATCCCCTGCGGATAGCTACGGGAGTATACTTGACGGTTCACGGTCATTTCTACCAACCCCCCCGGGAAAATCCTTATCTAGACGCGATCGAACGCCAACCAAGTGCATCCCCCTACCATGACTGGAACGAACGCATTCACCACGAGTGCTATCGTCCGAATGCCTTTGCTCGGGTATTAAATGACCGAGGCGAGATCGTCAATATCGTCAATAACTTCGAGTATCTCAGCTTCAATATCGGTCCGAGCCTGATGACCTGGTTGGAACGCTACGATGTGGAGGTATATCAGCGCATTCTGGAGGCCGATCGCCAAAGTTGCCAGCGCCTGAACGGTCACGGCAATGCGATCGCCCAAGTCTACAACCACATTCTTATGCCTCTGGCGAACGATCGGGACAAGTACACCCAGATCCGCTGGGGGAAAGCAGACTTCCGATCCCGCTTCGGGCGCGATCCCGAAGGCATGTGGCTAGCAGAAACAGCTGTAGACTCTGCCACCTTGGCAGCTTTAGTGGCAGAAGGTATCAAATTTATCATTCTCGCCTCCTCCCAGGCGGAACGCTGTCGCCCCTTCCCCAGGTCAGAGGAACCGGAACCGGAATGGCACGAAGTCGGGGGCAGTCAAATCGATCCCACTCGCCCCTATCGCTGCTTTATTAACGGTGGCAAGTATATCGATATCTTTTTTTACGATGGCCCAATTTCCCGGGATATGGGTTTTAGCGATGTGCTGTTTAACTCGGGTCATTTCGTGGGTCGCATCGGTCAAGCAGTGCGCGGGGATCGGCGATCGTCCCAGCTAATATCGGTGGCGACGGACGGGGAAACCTTCGGTCATCATAAAGGTGGCACGGAAAAAACCCTCGCCTACGCCTTTTTGCAGGAATTCTCCCACCGTGGCTGGACGGTGACTAACTTTGCCCATTACCTCAGTCTTTCGGAACCAACCTGGGAAGTGGAACTCAAACCAGTCACAGCTTGGAGTTGCTCCCACGGGGTCTCGCGCTGGCAGGATGATTGCGGTTGTGGCGGTGGTGGCGAGTGGCACCAAAAATGGCGGCGTCCCCTGCGAGACTCCCTTAACTGGCTGCGCGATCGGCTGATTGAGTTTTATAAAGAGGAAGCAGGGAAATTATTCCGCGACCCCTGGTTGGCCAGGGATGAGTATATTCAGGTGATTCGCGATCGCACTCCAGAAAACGTTGACATCTGGCTATCTACTCATTGCACTCGCGAACTAACGCCAGATGAACAAGTAGACGCCTTACGCCTGTTAGAAATGCAGCGTCACAGCTTGTTGATGTTCACCAGTTGCGGTTGGTTTTTTGAAGAACTGTCCCGTCCCGAAGGGGTGCAAATTCTGCGCTATGCGGCCCGGGCGATCGAACTAGCTGGAGAGGTGACAGGCACGCAGTTGGAACCAGAATTTATCAAGCGCCTCGCTCAAGCACCCAGCAATGTAGAATGCTTCGGTGATGGTGAGGCTGTCTACCGTCAGTTGGTGGCTACTGCCCAGATTAGCTTAGAACAAGTGGCAGCTCATTACGCCATGAGTTCCCTGTTCTATAGTTATCCCAAGCGCCATCGCCTCTACTGCTACAGGACCGATAAACTAGATTATCAGCTGCAACGGATGGGTGCCATGACTCTCGCCGTAGGACAGTTACAGCTAGAGTCCCAAATCACGCGGGAAACGAATCATTGCGTGTTTGCTGTCTTGCATTTGGGTGGCTGGGATTTCCACTGTTGCATTCAACCCTTTTCCGGACGCCTCGCTTACAGTCAACTGAAAGAAAAGCTATTTTCAGCCTTGCAACAAGCCAGTGCTGCTCATGCGATCCTGGCAATGGTACAGCTGTTTAGAGACGATCGCTCCTTTAGCTTGCAAAACTTGTTTGCTGAGGAACGTCACCGGATCATGCAGTTATTAACCGCAGAAACTCTCACCCGCGTCGATCAGCTGTACACCCAAGTTTACCGGGATAACTATGGCGTCCTGATGGCATTTCACCGGGATGAAATGCCAGTTCCCCCAGAGTTGCAAGTCGCCGCAGAAATTGCCCTGTCTCATCGCTGTCAGATGTCTTTACGGGGGCTGGAACTTGCAAATGGGGATACCCAATTGGGGTTGACTCACCTGGCCGAACTGGAGGCGATCGCCCTTGAGGCCAATCAACTCCATTGTCAGCTGAAAGTTCCCGAGGGTAAGCAAACCCTGGAACGAATAATTTTGCGCAGCCTCTGGCATATCATGCATGATGGTAACTCTGCCGTTTCTGCCGATATCAAACGCTTGGAACGGATGATTGAAGTGGGCGAAAGGCTCAATCTCGGGATCTCCCTCGATCGCTGTCAGGAACTTTACTTCAACTGTCTGCACAGTCGCATCGTGCCACGGTGTTTGAGGGCCCAATCATCATCAAAGCATAGCGGTGAAGTCTGTGCCACTTCTGAAACTAAGCTTGACTTATCCCAGAGTCATCAGCTACTACGGTTGGGTGAAAAGCTAGCAGTCGATGTGAGCAAATGGACTAACCAGCAGTAAGTTTCCAGGTAACACCTGCGAACCAGGGGGAAAGGCATTACTCTTCCCCCTGGCTTGACAAAATCGGTGCAGTATATTGTCAACCCCAGATAGAGAGTTAATAGTAAATGCCATCCGTTCCCAGGCAGAGCCGTGGGAACGAGGAGCATCTGATATTATGACTGAGGACGCAATCACGATTCGCGGTTCACCGACGGTGGCTTCCTCTGTCAAGATCGTGAAGTTGAATAACTTGCGATCGCTGATTGTTGATGTCCGCAGTTCTGAAGATGCCTACGGGTTCGTCACCCAAACTGATATTGTTTATACAGCTTGTTCAGGAAACAAGTAGAACATTTTTGTGCTAAACTAGAGCTATACTCAATGCAGACCCAATTCAGCT
>JACOMV010000305.1 GCA_014324065.1 Hormoscilla sp. SP12CHS1
ATTTCCTGGAGTGACTTCCTCATTCCACCGAGTACGAAAGTCATTCGGTGGCGGCAAAAGGTTACTCCTTGGCGGACGTAAGCACCGCCAAGGCGGGGGTAAGCATCGCCAAGGCGGGAGTAAGCGCCGCTTTGGCCGGAGTAAGCGCCTCTTTGGCGGGGGTAAAATAACGAGGTGAAGATGCTGGCCACTGGGAGAACAACGGCGTTACCGTAACTAAACAAAATCAGAAGATCAGCAAATCTTGCAAGAGGGAATGAATATTGGAGAAAGTCGAGGCGAACAGCGAGGACTGCTTTCTGGAATCAGTGATTCCAGAAATTCGCGCTGTCAAAGATATCGAAGTGCTCTCAAGAATTATCGATGGACTGAAAACTGTCCAAACTCTTGAGGAATTGCGCCAAATTTACCAGCGGGATAACTTGACATAGGCGATAACCATTAAATTACCTGTTTTAAATAGCGATCGCCCTCACTTTTCTGGGATTTAAGGGATCGCGGCCTCGATTTTTCGCGCAGCGTTCGTAGGAGAAGGGGTGCGATCGCCAGTTTCCGGGGCTGATCAGCTGCTAGAGTAAATCCCCGCTGTTGCAGCTGCTGCATAAAGAACTCTTCCAAGGACTGACGCTGCATGTTCATAGAAATCAGCTGGACATCCAGGTTGGCGAGATTCGCGAGAAACTGGTAAGGATTTCTTTGTAGCCGACCATGCCAAGCATTAGCCTCAAACTGCAAATCTGAGAGCCATTGTTTCAGCAATTCCGGGTTACCACCCTTGCCTTGGATGTGGAAAGTTTTGCTATTCCCCAACAGTTCATCCAAAGAACCGATGCAAATCCTTTCTCCTTGGGCCAGAATCGCCACCCGATCGCAAATCTTCTCCACATCCGAAAGCACGTGGCTATTAAAGAAAATCGTCTTACCTTGGCCTTTCAGGGATAAAATTATTTCTCGGATCTGAAAACGTCCCATCGGATCCAGACCAGACATCGGTTCATCCAGAAACACCACCTCTGGGTCATTAATCAGCGCCTGAGCCATGCCAATTCGTTGTAGCATACCCTTAGAATACTGGCGCAACTGCTTCTTTTTAGCCGCCGATTTCGCCAACCAGACCAAATCTAGCAGTTCCGGAATCCGTTGACGCTGCACCGATGCCGGGATTTGGAATAAGCCAGCAGCAAATTGCAAAAATTCCCAACCCGTGAGATAATCGTAGAAATAGGCATTTTCTGGCAGATAGCCCACTCGCTGCTTCACCGAGCGATCGCCTATAGGGCGGCCCAGCAGCCACCCCCGTCCGGAGGTAGGGCGAACAATACCCAGCATTGTCTTCAGCAGAGTTGTTTTCCCAGCACCATTAGGGCCCAATAGACCAAAAGTTTCGCCCTGAAACACCGAAATTAAGGTATTTTTAAGAGATTCAATTTTTTTGTTCATCCAGAACCCAGTGCGATAAACTTTAGTCAGGTTTTCAGTTTGGACCACTGGAGTTTTATCAGTTTTGGTAGATTCAATAGGTAAATCAGTGACAGAATCCATCTCAGTCATAACAATATAAAGTCGGGTTCGTAGTAAGCGCTTTAGCGCTTCCGGGTTTATTTACCCTATAGTATATGTTAGGCAGCTTGACATAAAATACCTTCTCTATTATACTAAATCATATCTTGTAGCTTAAACATAGAATAAGATCAATTAAGAATCAATGGAGCGTGGAAAAATAGTAGCAATTATCACAGGTGCGATTTCCCTGCTGCTGGCGATCGCCTACCTAATGCTAGTACAACTGCTCGACTTCCGGGGCGAAATGATCCCAGCACCCCAGTCCCAGAGCGCATCCCGGAGCACGAGCAGTCCCTCAATAGAAATTACTAGCGCCACTCCCGACATCAATAGTCTCACCTGTTGATATTAGAATAATCGGCCCGAGCGTTCCCACTGACCCCACTTCTCCAGGTAGCATTATTAACAACCCGCCAGTTAATATTAGCCGGCACTCGCTCGGGGCCATAGGCAGGAAGCTAGCATAGACCCCATCAGTAGCGATTGCACGGCTCTTCTTCATACACCACTGGAGCCTTAACAACCGGTTCTTCGGTGCTTAAAGCTGGTTCTGGGTCGATCGGGGCAGCGTTAGTGGCATCTTCTGGAGAGCGATCACCAGAAAATCCGGCGATTCCGGACAGCAGCAGAGCCAGAGTTACCGTAGAAACCCAACGAGCACGTGTTTTTTCATGTTTTTCCGATGTTCCAGCTGAGATAGAGGCGGACTCGCGTACCCATCATAGCTTACAACAACACCCTTTGGGCGATCGCCTGCTTGCGGACCAGAATCATTGTGAATGGCTCAGGGCAGATTTGAACTGCCGACCTTGGGCTTATGAGTCCCCTGCTCTAACCACTGAGCTACTGAGCCTTACTTTCTTACTCTAACATACAGCAGTGAAACCGTGCAAATTTTTTTTTTGCAATCAGGGGAACTTTTAGTTCCCCTGATGTCGAGTCAGCAGCGACTACTTTCGGGGTGGGAGATAAGATATGGGGTCATGCGCTCCCTTACCAGGTAGATGGAACTCAAAATGCAGGTGCGGGCCAGTGCTGTATCCCGTGCTGCCCATTTCGGCAATTTGCTGACCTTGGTTAACTTGCTGGCCCTTCCTTACCAGAATATGGCTATTATGGGCATAGCGAGTTAAATTGCCATCGTCATGGCGAATCTCAACTAGATACCCGTAGCCACCACGATTCCAGCCAGCAAATTTTACCTCTCCAGGAGCTACTGACAAAATCCGCGTCCCGATCGGTCCTGCAATATCAATCCCCTTATGCAGCCGTCCCCACCGCCAGCCATAGCGTGAAGTCAAAGTTCCTTCAGCTGGCCAGATATAGGGGGCTGTTTCTTCCGACAAGTCTCCATCCGATGATTGAGAAACCGATTGGTCATTCCTTATGGAGGCCGCTGCCACCGCTTCTGGTTTCTTCTCCCTCAAGTTATCCCCAGAAGTTGCCTGCTCCTGTAGCATTCTCAAGTGCATTGCCTTCTGCTCCAAGAGCAACCCACGTGTATACCGGCTATATTTTACTGTCTCTGGGGCATTATTGAAAGTTGAACTTTCCGCGCTAGCAAACCCGATACTGGTTGTTGGCCTTTTAGGGGGAATGGTCAGAAGTTGATTAACTTTGATCAGGTCCACATCTGCCAGTTGATTAGCCTGCATCAATTCAGGTATAGAAACATCATACTGACGAGAGATTTCTCCTAGCGTCTCTCCATCCCGAACCCGATGTCGGTTCCGACCTATCGGAACTACCCTTGGGGTCTCAAGATCGGGCAGATCCCTGGACCGCTCGTGATATTTTTCCCATAATCCCTGGATTTCAGCCCTCAAGCCATCCACATATACGGGGTGAACTGAGGTCATTTCTGGAATTAACCCAGGTTTGGATCCTACTGGCTGGGCAACCATAAATGGCACCATATCGGTGCCATCAACAGTCGAGGTCAACAACTGGGGCCATTGGCTAGTTGTTGACTGGAATTGACCGCTGGTGATAGTTTGATTGACATTGAACCTTTCGTACCCGCTCAGCCGCTCAACTAAACTCGATTCACCAGCCTCTGCTATTCGCGTCACCTCAACAGATATTTCCTGGAACTGCGGTTGTGCCCCACCTATAGACCAGTATTTTTCCGGTGACCACTCAAACTCATGCCCACCCGCAGCTAATGAGAACCTCCTTGTCACGGCCCCGATCGCGTAGCATGTACTGCGCAGCGGAGGGGTCCCGGAGCGTGCAATCGCCTCACTAGCTGGAGTATATGGCCAAGTTGGCGTTTCTGTTGCAGCAGAACCCAAACCTGTCCCGATTTTTCTGACACGGTGCGCTGCAGCCTTTACCACCGGTTCTGCCGCCATTGCTCTGTCAATCTTTTGGTGCAGAAACAGGCTAGATATGGCGACTAACCCTATTGCAGCCGCCGCATGGGAGCCAACCCGACAATTTGTTTCTGGTTGGGTCTGTTTTGATGTCCCCTCGCCCGATGTGCGATGCACAGTGCGTTCCCAGGCAGAGCCTATAGGCTCTGCGGGAGCATTGAGAGGGCCATCAACCGACTGACAAACCTTCTGGGGTAATGTTCCTTTCAAAGAACGACCTCCTAATGGCGAACACTTAACTGCCTTTTCCGAACCTAAGTCCCATGAGATTGCCCTAACTCACCTATAAGTGCGATGGCGAGCACATACATGTCTTTAGGTAACGGTTACAATATCATTTTTGTGTGAGTGAAGCAAGGAAGATCGCCTGATCGAGTTTTGACTAGCGCCATCACAGCCAATCAACTACCATCTTCAGGATTTTTATCCTCTGACAGTAAAAAATGATGGTCATATTTTATAGTCGGGATCCCCGAAGCAGAATGTTACCAGAGATACTTTTTTGCCCAATGTTCTGCCATCGTCGGACCCTGACTCTCAAAAGAAATTCTCATCCATCCTCAAGAGAATTAAAATCTATCTTTCGAGATAACCTAATTGACGTCTGGCTTCAAACAAACCCACTGCGGCGCTGACGGAAAGATTGAGGCTGCGAACCCCTGGCTGGTTCATGGGAATATAGACAGTAGCCGCACAGGCGGCTACTACAGATGGTGCTAGACCAGTGGTTTCGCTGCCAAACAACAGCCAGTCACCAGGCTGGAATGGGAATTTGACATAGTTATAGCTGCCCGTAGTGCTAAAACCAATCCATCGTCCCCCTAGCTGCTGCCCGAAGGCGGTAAAGGCTTCGAGAGAACTGTGTTGGTGCAAGTTGACGTAGGGCCAGTAATCTAGACCGGCTCGCTTCAAATGGCGATCGCTAATCTCGAAACCCAAAGGGCCCACTAAGTGCAGTTCCGTGCCAGTTGCAGCACAGGTGCGGGCTATGTTGCCGGTATTGGGTGGAATTTGCGGTTTAATCAAGACAACCCTCAGCATCAAACGCTTATTTAAATTTGTTCAGGCAACCTCCGATCTGGACAGTGCGAATTTCTAATGTAACTTCTTGTCATCAGCGGGTTTCAGCCCGATTGCGCTGCGCGCAGAGACGACCTCGGAGAGGCAATCTGCGGGTTACTACTGGCTGTAAGCCTCTCCCTACAAGGGTTTCATCTGGTAGAGTATGGATTGTTTTAGGAGAACTTCGCACTCTCCAGCTCTGATTGTATCCGGAGAAAACGGCTACATATTTATTTTTTTTAATATCTGGTAGCCAGAGAAAATTGATTAGATATTCCGATTTTTCGGGCCGTCCGCGGACCGATCGTGGTTAGTGGTCACTGGTCATCAGCATTTGTATTACAGCTTGTTCAGGAAACAAGTAGAACATTTTTGTGCTAAACTAGAGCTATACTCAATGCAGACCCAATTCAGCT